>NZ_BAABFL010000120.1:0-6972 GCF_039540975.1 Kistimonas scapharcae | reverse complement strand
CGAAAGCCAGGAAAACCTGGCTTCAATGGCAATAAACTGTGTCAGTTTCATGCTGGATAATAGTGAATTAATGATTTGTCATTGACTGCATTTCTTTAGAGTCACTTGCTCGCAAGTTCCCTAGATTTCTGACTATATGGATATGGTTGTGTGTCGTAGCATGATGAAGCAGCGTCATTTGATCCTCGTCTATCATTGAGAAGACGTGGTCTCTCTCTCTTGGAGATAGCATGTCGATAACGGTAGCGATGAGTGTGCTTTTCCCTTGTCGGGTAATTTCGACTAATGCATCTTGAAGTGGTTTGGCTATTGATTCAGTCTTCAGGTCATCTTTGTTTGCGACACGAACAGTTGCATAATAGAGTGACCTTTCGAGAGGAGTTTTAAATAGGCTTTCCAGGTTGATTATATTTTGCAGGTCAAGCTGGAGATAGTTACCGCTAAAGAATTGCTGCCATAGTTTTATATCTGAATTTTTTATCGTTTGGCATAA
Organism: Kistimonas scapharcae; assembly: GCF_039540975.1. NCBI lineage: Bacteria > Pseudomonadati > Pseudomonadota > Gammaproteobacteria > Oceanospirillales > Endozoicomonadaceae > Kistimonas > Kistimonas scapharcae. The sequence goes on along the minus strand of NZ_BAABFL010000120.1, from coordinate 6,479 downwards.
AATATGACATAGATCGTCAGTAGTCCATTGTTGAGAAAAAGAAGTGAATTCTTGTGAGGGTAAATAGTGTTTAGTCAGTAGCTCGGCGATTATGATGTTGGCATTACGCGCTTGCTGTTGTAGTTCATTATTATGTTTTTCAATCAATAAAGGGATTGGGCTTATGCCTGCTGACTCATCCATCAATACGGTGCTTGAGTCTACTCTTGCTTTTAGTAGGGTTTCGGTTAATCGCCAGTCACTTCTTGTAATAGCTCTGTTAATGAGGCGCCTGATATCAAAGAAGTGGTCATCATTATCTTCTTCGTAAGGTGAATCTCCAGATAACCACATATTGTCCGAAGCAGGCACGGTATATCTGGTGATGCTTGGGCTGGTTTCAAATGTGTCGAGGTGATGCCATTGGTCGTTAGTTTCGTTATATTTGGCATAGGCCGCTCTATGTTTGCCGAAAATCAGTACTGCCAGACTGTCAGATGAAAAATAACAAGCATCGACATTGTCTGACCTGAAAGTGCCTGAAAAATCGATCAGGCATGGAGGTCGATTGAAATCTGTAAGGCTTATGCTTTGTGAGCCAAATAACTTGGGAGGCTTGAATTGGAAAACTTGAAGCTTATTGGGTGACCAGCGATAGTGTGAATTACTTTCAGATGGAATATCTCTTCTAACCAGCCTGTGTTGTTTGAGGTCGGTAGAGCTATCTTTTGCTGGGGAAGGCGTAACAGGTTGTAAGCTATTGCCTAAAGGTCTGATTCCTGTGCAAATGATAGGGGGCTTTTGCCTGTTTGTCATGATTGGTGATTGATAGGGAGCAGGCCTAATCATCTTGATCTCTTCTGCTTGAAATGAATGAATAACCATGGAGTTTTGATTACGTTGGAAGTTCAAAACAAAATGGTAAGCCGTACTGATATGAGGTATGTAAGCAGATCCTGTTGCTGTGCTGTTAGATTGATTTATCGATAATGTATTGATATTGCATCGAGCAATGGTGATTGGTTGAATGTCCGCTCGAATTAGGGGGCTGGTGGCTCTTGGTATAATCTCATGGGTTTGGAGGCAAAGTTATTCTTAGCCATGCTGGACACGTTGCATGCTTAATGCTTTGAAGAAACAATTAAAAGCGCAGACACCGCAGCCATTGCAGCGGTCAGTTTGAATAACAGGGGCCGATAGTCCATCGGCTGTTATTGCGCCTTTTGAGCAGGCTTCTTCGCATATGTTGCACGCCATGCCTAGTTCGGCCTGACAGCGGGCCGTTAGGGTTGGACGTAACGGTAACGATGTAGTTCCCTGTTGGTCGTCCAGCGCGCCAGTCGGGCAGGCTTCGACACATTTTGTACAGAATGTGCAATAACCATGCTCCATATTTAATACGGGCTTTTCCTGCAGGGCTGTATGGGTTTCGTCTGAAGTCTGAATAATGCGTTCAGGGCAGGCATCAATACACTTATGACAGTTGTCACAAAGTGCAAGGAATTCCCGGTTGTCCCGTGCCCAGGGCGGGCGCGGGTAATCGCTTTCCGGTATCTCTACGGTTTCTTCTTTTGGGGCGAAGCGGCGGAAAAACGCCCGCCGCGCGGGTGAAACGAGTTCATCCTGACTCATCGGTACAGCCTGACGATCAGGTATTCCGCACCGGTCAGGCTCGCTAGCTGCTGCAGGGAACCTTCCGCGAGGTCAGCCAGTCCCCGATAGAAGTCGGTGGTCGCATTTTGGCGGATCAACTCAAACAAACGACTGGACCAGATCAACACATGGTTGGTCAGGAATTCTGCTGTGGCGCAAAGCCAGGGTTGTTCCGGCTGCTCGTCATCAATCGCCTGCAGTGCCTCACCGAGCAGGTGGGCGATAAACGCAAATTGCAGGCCGATATGATCGTCGGGCTCGTTTTCACCGGTATCAATGGCAATGCCGTACTGGCGGTAGAATTCTCGAACAGCCATGGCGGGCTCTGTCAGGGTAAGCTGTTCTTCGGTCAGGTACACCGATGACCAGGGTGCGGCCAGCAGGGCATTCGGACCGATGAATAGAGCGTTGTAATCCTGAATCAGCAATGACAGGGGATTGTCAGCATGCTCATCCAGAAACTGCTGCATGGCTTCAAGGCCGGATTGAATGTGCGAATTGTTGTCCTCCACAGGCCAGTGGGCCAGCAGGCGGTCGGCAACCAGTGGATGGAGAAAACCCGGTTCTGGTGCGCGGTGGAAGGCGGTGTAGAGAAAACGGCAGGCAATCTCAAGGCCGGCCAGGGTTTCAGTTTTCTGCGGAGTCATCGGTGTGTCATGGCTCTTGGGGTGTGCCGGAATAACGATGGTCGGTTATTCCGGCGGACAGGGTATGAACTCAGTGCTCGCGGGTCGCGCGGAATTCGATCTCCGGCCAGCGCTCCTCGGTCAGGCTGAGGTTGACGCGGGTGGTGGCCAGGTAGGTCAGGTAACCGCCGCCGTCTTCTGCCAAGTTCTCGCTGCACTTGCGGCGGAACTCTTCCAGCTTGCGGGCGTCATCACAGTGTACCCAGCGGGCGGTGAACACGTTCACCGGTTCGTAGATGCAGTCGACCTTGTATTCGTCTTTCAGGCGCTGACGCACGACGTCAAACTGCAGCACACCGACGGCGCCGAGAATCAGGTCGTTGTTGTTCAGCGGCATAAACAGCTGGGTGGCGCCTTCTTCGGACAACTGCTGCAGACCTTTTTGCAACTGCTTCAGTTTCAGCGGATCTTTCAGGCGAACCCGCTTGAACAGTTCCGGGGCGAAGTGTGGAATGCCGGTGAAGCGCATCATTTCGCCTTCGGTGAAGGTGTCGCCGATCTGGATGGTGCCGTGGTTATGCAGACCGATGATGTCACCGGACAGTGCCTCTTCCACGTGAGAACGGTCGCCAGCCAGGAACGTTACGGCGTCAGCAATTTTCACATCCTTGCCGATCCGGGCGTGACGCATCTTCATGTTGCGGGTGTATTTGCCGGAACAGATACGCAGGAAGGCAATCCGGTCGCGGTGGCGCGGATCCATATTCGCCTGGATCTTGAATACGAAGCCGGTGAACGTGTTGTCGGTCGGTTCAACCGTTCGGGTGTCGGTCTGGCGGGCGATTGGCGCTGGTGCCCAACGAACGAAATCATCCAGCATTTCACGGACGCCGAAGTTGGCCAAAGCGGTGCCGAAGAACACGGGGGTCATTCTGCCTGCCTGGTACTCTTCCAGGTCAAACTCGTGGCTGGCCCCGCGCACCAGTTCGATTTCGTCCACCAGTTCTTCGTGCATTTCACCGAGGAAATCGCGCGCTTCGGCAGAGTCCAGACCCTGGATGCGGATATCATCCGGAATGCGGTGACCTTGACCGGGCGTAAATACATGAATGGTGTCGGTATAAAGGTTATAAACACCTTTAAAACGCTTGCCCATGCCGATGGGCCAGGTGATCGGCGCACACTGGATCTTCAGGATGGATTCGATCTCATCCATGACCTCGATATGGTCACGGACTTCCCGGTCCATCTTGTTGATAAAGCTGAAAATGGGTGTGTCACGAAGACGGCAGACATCCATCAGTTTGATGGTTCGGTCTTCGACACCTTTGGCGCCGTCGATCACCATCAATACGGAGTCCACGGCCGTCAGGGTCCGGTAAGTATCTTCAGAGAAGTCTTCGTGCCCGGGGGTATCCAGCAGGTTGACCATCTGTTCGCGATAAGGAAACTGCATCACGGAGGTGGTGATGGAGATGCCCCGTTCCTGCTCCATTTTCATCCAGTCAGACGTCGCCATCCGGCCACTTTTGCGACCCTTGACCGTGCCCGCCATCTGGATGGCGTTCCCGAACAGCAGCAGCTTTTCGGTAATGGTGGTCTTACCCGCATCAGGGTGGGAGATGATGGCGAAGGTACGGCGTTTGCCGACTTCCCGGATAAAATCTGACATGGATCCTCGCGACCGGTGGTATGAACAGTGTGGTGCGCGATTATACTCGCTCAGGGGCTGAGGTGAACTGTTAGTATCACTGTTTGTTTGCGGTACCTATCAAGTCTATCGAAGTGTCAGTTCAACGTTATTTATTCTCGGACTTTGTATATGCCTACTTTGAGACTGTAACAGCAAGGTTTGTAGCATTAACCGATTTTTATTTTCCATGGAACTAATAGGGTTAATTATATGTCTTCACTATCAAGGGGCTTGGTATTTATGGTTTGAAAAAAGACTCTTGATACAGCTTGAAACTCTCAGCTCTAATTTTATCAACGCAATAAGTACCTAGCCATAAATAATCTCATATTNTTACAGCTTACAGCTTACAGCTTACAGCTTACAGCTTACAGCTTACAGCTTACAGCTTACAGCTTACAGCTTACAGCTTACAGCTTACAGCCTACAGTCCGCAGTGCGTGGGCTGATGCGCTGAGAAAGCTTCGCTCTGGGTGCTTAGTCAATGGGTTGAACACGATAAAATGTGAGATTACTTTCAATCTACTTACTGGCAAGGAGCTTACTGTTATGAATTTGAATTTCGCATCCTGCAGAAAAGAAGGGGTCAGTTATGATGATATGGTTTTGGTCAGAAAATATTGTTCTCAAGCTCTATGCGGGAATTTGCGCAGAGCTGCCACTGTTCCCGTGGAATTAGAAATTAAATTAAGACGTTGTATTCCTGATCTGGAAAATATGATTGCTGAATTTACTGAAATGCAGACTAGGGAAGTCAAAAAGCTTTTAAGCGATAAATGGAGTGAGATGGATCAAAAGCGGATCAATGGGAACGTTAGTTGTTTCACAGTAAACTCAATTGGGTCTAATCTTGTCTGTATTCTTCCAAGTCAGCATGTCTATAAGGGTAATTGCCGTGGTGTAAACGCAGCATTTATTTATGCATGTGTTAACCCTCACGCCAGCTTGAAATCGTTTTTTAATAGTTTGAAACTACTTTCTCAAAAGAATGAGTTTTCTATTGGTGGTAAGCAATTTACGGCTGATGAAAATCAGGGTGCAATATTGGGTGCCATCAATGAAGCACGGAAACAGTATCGCGATTGGGTGAAGCAACAACCTGATAGTGGTCCAGATAATGCCGGCGAATTATATGATGAATTTTTCGAGAAGCGCCCTGATATCGCCCAATATTTGGAGCTTCATCCATTGGCAGAGATGATATATCAAGAGGTATCAAACACGGAGATCGGGGAAGCAGGTTTTTCAACAAGCTCGAATAAAACTGTTATTGAATACTCAGAGTTCATGGCCCCGATCAGTCTCATGAGAGCGACATATCAAGGTATCTCTCCTCTTTCAGCCACTAGAATGTGGTCAATGAGCTGTGACCAGGCAGAACTTCAAAATTTGCTTGTTGATTTGGACGATGGTGTTTATGAGCTAAGTACCGGTAATCACGCGTTAGGGTTAGCCTTGATTGCAAATCATACCGTGTGTTGTGATGTTAACCTACCTGTATGGATGAAGGTATCTGACCGGAATAACATAGCCTCTGAACTACTAGAGCAGCTTGGTGCTGTAGAGGGAAAAATTCTATTAGCATTTAGGAAGGTTTTTGCCACCTGCTGGTTTCGATGCATGTCACCAGAGCATTTTATGGAGGGGGTTGGAAAGCCTTTGGCTGAAATTAACAGCCTTATTGCAAATGAAGACAAAAAGTTGGAAAAACTGACCAGAGCGCTTCATGACCCATTTGCAAATAATGCAAGAGGTGTGACTGAACTCTTGATTGCAGTCTCCTGTGCTGATGACAAGCGTGTCAGGGCGTTGTGTATTCAAGGTGCTGATGTGAATAAGGAGACGGATTATGGTGCTACACCGTTAATGATGGCTATAGGGGATGGTGGTAACAGGGAGATTGCTAAACGTCTGATTATGTACGGCGCTGACATTGATAGAGCAACGCGAATGGGGACTGCTTTAATTCAAGCGGCACAATATGGTGATATGGAAAGCGTTACTTTTTTGTTAAACAACAACGCCAGTGTCAATAAAGCAAGGGCTGGGTGTGACTGGTATACGCCACTGGCTTCCGCCGTGATGAACGGGCGTTTCAATGTTGCAGAAGTTTTGCTAAACCACGGTGCGGACATCACTGTCACGACTAAAGCAGGTGCATCACTGCTGCAGATGGCCGTGGATGCGGGGCATAGGGAAATGGTCATGAAGCTGCTTGACTATAAAGCTGATATCAGACATCTGACGAATAAACGGGACTCTGTGTTAGGATTGGCGGCACAAAAAGGTCATGGCGATATTGTTCAGGTTTTACTTGCCCACGGATCGGATGTTAACCATGCAAATGAGCAGGGCGTCACGCCTCTAATGATGGCTGCAGCAGCTGGACATAAAAGTATTATTGAGTTACTGGGCGGTGTTTTTGTTAATAGTGGATTGACCATATTGATCTGGCAAGAGTTTTCCGGACACTTTTTTACGCTGCCTTGGCAAGTTCCTGTTCATACTTGAAAGGTGCCAAGTAGCCA
>NZ_BAABFL010000119.1:0-14784 GCF_039540975.1 Kistimonas scapharcae | reverse complement strand
AACTTTCCACGGCTGGCGGAAGTCCTGAAGATTGGAAAAGTGCTCAATCAAACCAAATGCATTCATTTCTGGTGTGGCTCATTGTTCGTCTCACGACGTATAAAACCACAAAGTTAATGAGAGGGTTAACCTGTTTTCAGCAGATCGCAATCTGCATTGAACTCAGTCATCGCAAGGGGGTTCATGCGTTTTCCCTGAATGTAGATCGATTTGGCTGTAGTTGGCTAGTAGCCTGTCGGACTTAGCACTGACCTACTGCGAAAAAGCTCGATTTGGCCATTTTTTATGCTGTTTTTCGTCAAATAGCTCCGCTATTCTCTTCAAAGCAGCATTAAAACTGTCTCAAACCGGACTTTTTCTCGCTACGATCAGCTAAGTCCGACAGGCTCCTAGTATTTTTTAAGTACATGAGCCAAAATGGCTAACAATAGTCGGCTGGCATATTAATCTCCAATATGAATTTTGATGGTGATCAAATCATTATTTCCCCTATGTTAAAAAGAATTTCCATAGTTTTAGCAGTGTTTAATTGTGAGAAAACAATTGCTCGTGCTCTGCAATCTATAGATGTTGTTTTCGCTGATATTGCAGAATCAGTTGAAGTTATCATTCAAGATGGTGCTAGTTCTGACAAAACCTTATCAATAATTGAAAAAATCCCTCATGTTATTAATTGGAAGATGTTTTCAGAACAAGATAAAGGTATATATGATGCTTGGAATAAAGCATTAAGGCATGCACAAGGCGAATGGATTTTATTCTTTGGAGGCGATGATCAATATCTTTTATGTGATATTAAAAAAATCGTATCCATCTTGGATGCTCATGAGTATTTAGATTTTATCGTTTGCCCAGTTCGTGTAGAGACAGTTGAAGGAGATATTCTAGTTTCTAGAAATAAGAATCAAATTATTAAAGAATCTAGTTTTCACATGTCTTTACCTCATCCTTCTACATTTCATAATCGCAGGCTGTTTGAAGAGTTTGGTGGTTTTGATACAAGTTATAGAATTGCTGGCGACTATGAGTTTTTTGCTAGAGTGATTACTCATAGAAAAGAAATTGCATGCATTGCTTCTGACCCTCTTGTGTTTTTTTCAAGTGGCGGAGTTAGTTCTTCACCAAAACTATCATTATTACGATTAAAAGAATTGATGAGAATAAGAAGGTTTTATAAGCTTAGTGGCATCACAAGGTATGACGTTAAAATTTTATTGAACTGGCTTTTGTATAAGGTTTTTGGTGATAAATTGCGAGACAGTCTTTTGCGAATGATTAAATGATACGCCTGAGTCAGTATTTATTATGATGATTAAGAGATATGAGATTTATACTGAAATGAAGGCAAAAGAATATTCTTATGACTTGACTTTCAGATAAATAATTGTTCTATCAATTTCTATTATGGTTAATTTGTGGCTAAATCTTATGTTTATATGTCAGAGCATTTTTAGCTTGTATTTTGCTTATTTGACATGATTTCCTTTGAATCTTTAGTTACTTGTATAAGGTAAAGTAATGAGAAATAAAACCGCACTTATTACAGGTGTTACAGGACAAGATGGTTCCTACCTAGCTGAATTTCTTTTAAAGAAAGGCTATGAAGTTCATGGTATCAAACGCAGAGCTTCACTATTTAATACCGAGCGAGTGGATCATATCTATGAAGACCCACACACCAAAAACCAGCATTTTAAACTGCACTACGGCGACCTTAGCGATAGCTCCAACCTGACCCGTATTATCAGCGAAGTTCAGCCGGATGAAGTATATAACCTTGCGGCACAATCCCACGTAGCCGTGTCTTTTGAAGCGCCAGAATATACCGCTGATGTGGATGCCTTGGGTACTCTGCGTCTGTTGGAAGCGATCCGCTTTTTAGGGCTTGAGAAGAAAACCCGTTTCTATCAGGCTTCAACGTCTGAGCTGTATGGACTGGTGCAGGAAATCCCTCAGAAGGAAACGACACCGTTTTATCCGCGCTCTCCCTATGCCGTGGCTAAAATGTACGCCTACTGGATTACCGTGAACTATAGGGAATCGTATGGTATGTACGCCTGTAACGGTATTCTGTTTAACCATGAGTCCCCCCGCCGTGGTGAAACTTTTGTTACCCGTAAAATTACCCGTGGTTTGTCAAACATTGCCCAGGGACTGGATGAGTGCCTATACCTTGGTAATATGGATGCCCTGCGTGACTGGGGTCATGCTCGCGACTATGTTGAGATGCAGTGGCTGATGCTACAGCAGGAACAACCGGAAGATTTTGTCATCGCTACCGGTGTGCAGTATTCCGTTCGCCAGTTTGTGGAATTCAGTGCCAAAGCCCTTGGCATTACCCTGAAGTGGGAAGGTGAGGGCGTTGATGAGTGTGGCTACGTGGTGGCCATTGAGGGCGATAATGCCCCGGCCCTGAAAGTTGGTCAGAAGATTGTTGCTGTGGACCCGCGCTATTTCCGCCCGGCGGAAGTGGAAACACTGCTGGGTGATCCCTCCAACGCCAAGGCCAAGCTCGGCTGGGAGCCCACGACCTCATTGCAGGAAATGGTGTCTGAAATGGTGGAGTATGACCTCGCCAAGGCCAAGCAGCATGCCCTGCTGAAAGCGCATGGGTACGATGTGAAAGTGGCGCGCGAATAAGGCTTTTGAACCACAAAGGCACCAAGGCACAAAGAAGGGCAAAAAGCTTTTTAATAAGAGCTCTTAGCTGAAGAGTTTTGAGTCTTTTCCTTTGTGGCTTTGTGGCTTTGTGGCTTTGTGGTTATAAATCTGGGTTTTTCAGTTTACTACCCGGATGATGCCTTGTTTGAGTACAGGGACATTGAAGTTGATCAGCAGGCCAAGCCAGAGTCTTTTGAGTTTGAGATAGGTGATGACCTGGGCTTTGTGGATCGGAAGCAGCTTTTCGACGCTTTTAAGCTCGATGATAACAAGGCCTTCTACTAATAGATCCAGCCTGTAGTTACATTGGAGATCATGACCTTTGTAGATAACAGGGACAGCCTCCTGGGTTCGAACTTGCAGTCCTTTTTTCTGGAGCTCAAATACCAACGCTTTCTCATAGGCTGATTCCAGCAAACCAGGCCCAAGGCAGCGATGTACCTCAATAGCAGCGCCAATAATAAGCCCAGATAACTGATCAGCCCTTTCATTCATAGTGTTCAATCTAAAAATGGCCGAACCAACAAAAAGAAAACTTTGTGGCTTCGTGCCTTCGTGGTTAAAAAAATGCCGAGAGTATTTATAGCAGGTCATCTAGGGATGGTCGGTTCTGCCATTGCAAGACAGTTGCAGACACAGCCGGGCGTAGAAATTATTGCCCGAACCCGTGATGAACTGGATCTTACTGATCAGGTTTCAGTGCGTGAATTTTTTCAGTCTGAAAAGATTGATCAGGTCTACCTGGCGGCAGCGAAGGTGGGCGGTATTCACGCCAATAATGCCTATCCCGCTGAGTTTATTTATGAAAACCTGATGATGGAATGCAACATCATCCATCAGGCGTATGCGGCTGGCGTGCAGCAGTTGCTGTTTCTGGGTTCCAGCTGTATTTACCCCAAGCTGGCGCAACAGCCAATGGTGGAGAGTGAGTTGCTGAATGGGCACCTCGAACCCACCAATGAGCCTTATGCCATTGCCAAGATTGCCGGTATCAAATTGTGTGAATCCTATAACCGCCAATACGGTGTGGATTACCGTTCAGTGATGCCCACCAACCTTTACGGCGAAAATGATAACTTTCATCCCGAAAACAGCCATGTCATCCCGGCCATGATGCGTAGGTTCCATGAAGCGAAGCTTCGTGGCGATAAAGAAGTGGTGGTCTGGGGAACCGGTAACCCAATGCGGGAGTTTCTCCATGTGGATGATATGGCTGCTGCCTGTATTCATGTGATGAATCTCGATCAAAGCATCTATACCCAACACGTTGAGCCAATGATGTCCCACATCAATGTAGGTACAGGGCTGGATTGCACCATTCTAGAGCTGGCGGAAACCATGAAGCGGGTGGTCGGCTTTGATGGGGAGATTGTGTTTGATACCGCAAAGCCGGATGGCACGCCGCGCAAGTTGCTGGATGTTTCCCGGTTGGAATCGCTGGGCTGGAAAGCTTCTATTACCTTGTCGGATGGCCTGGCGTCGACTTACGCATGGTTCCTCGAACACGCCGCAGCATTACGGTCGGTGTGATTTTTTGTGAACCACAAAGGCACAAAGACACAAAGCAAAAACCAATAAGCTTTTGCGCTTCTTTGTGCCTCTGTGTCTTTGTGGTTAAAGGCTAATGAGCATGTTGGAACTGGAAACGTTCAAGACGGTGGTGGCCTCAACACCACTGGTCTCCCTGGATTTGATCGTGCGTAATACCGAAAGGAAGGTATTGCTCGGTTTGCGCACTAACCGACCGGCTAAAGGGTTCTGGTTTGTGCCCGGTGGGCGTATTCGTAAGGATGAATCCTTTGCAGCGGCGTTTGGCCGTTTGACCGAAGGTGAACTGGGAGTCCGGCTTGCACTGACGGATGCCCGTTTCCTCGGGCCATACCAGCATTTCTACAGCGACAATTTTTCCGGTGAAACCTTCAGTACGCATTACGTGGTGCTGGGGTACGAAGTTGAATTGACTCTGGACAGCACCAGCCTCCCGCAGGAGCAGCACCACGATTACCGCTGGTTTTCGGTGGTTGAGTTGCTGGCGTCTGACCAGGTTCACCAGCATACCAAAGATTATTTTTTATAAGGCAACACCACAAAGGCACAAAGTCACGAAGGAAAAGATGAAAAGCTTTTTGGGTAAGTGCTTTGATCAAAAAACTTTTGCTCTTCTTTGTGCCTTGGTGTCTTTGTGGTTCAAAAAAACTATGAATTTACTACCCGTAATTATGTCTGGCGGCTCTGGCAGCCGCCTCTGGCCTCAATCCCGTTCCCTGTATCCCAAGCAGTTCCTGCCGCTGGTGAATGAACGGAGTATGTTGCAGAACACCATCGCACGGCTGGATGGGCTGGCAGATATCGGCAAACCTCTCTTGATTGCGAATGAAGATCATCGCTTCCTGGTAGCGGAACAACTCCGCCAGATGGGTCGTGAGGCGGAGGCTATCATTCTTGAACCGGTCGGGCGCAATACTGCACCGGCGGTGGCGCTGGCAGCCTTAAAAGCGTTGAACCACAAAGAGCCGGTGAATGTTCCCGACAACACCGGCACTTCCGCCATTCCTGGCGGTCGCATAAAGGCACAAGGTGATGCCTTGTTGTTGGTTTTGGCCGCTGACCATGTGATTCAGGATGAAGCCGCTTTTCATCGCGCCATTGAAGCGGCAATGCCTGCGGCGCGGGATGGTAAGCTGGTCACCTTTGGTATTGTGCCGACCCATCCCGAAACCGGTTATGGCTACATCAAAAGCTGTAAAACGCCAGAAGGTGCTCTGACGCCACTGCCGGTAGAGCAATTCGTTGAGAAACCAGATCGTGCCACGGCAGAACAGTATCTTGCATCAGGCAATTATTTCTGGAACTCCGGTATGTTTATGTTCAACGCGTCCCGGTATCTGGAGGAGTTATGGCAGTTCCGGCCAGATATCCTGACGGCCTGCGAACAGGCTATTGCCGTAGAACACCCGGATATGGATTTTGTTCGTCTTAATGAAGCGGCTTTCAAAGCCTGCCCGGATGATTCCATCGACTATGCCGTGATGGAAAAAACGCAGGATGCGGTTGTCATTCCGCTGGATGCCGGTTGGTCCGATGTCGGTTCCTGGTCATCACTCTGGGATATTGCCGAAAAGGACGCCCAGGGTAATGCGGTGCAGGGTGATGCCATGTTGCACGATACCCGTAACACCTATATTCGCAGTGAGAAAAAACTGGTCGCCACTGTCGGCGTGGAAGATTTGGTCATTACCGAAAGTGACGACGCCATTCTGATTGCTTCCAAAGATCGTGTGCAGGACGTTAAGAAAATTGTCGAGCGCATTAAGGCGGAAGGGCGCACGGAGGCGAAACTGCACCGCAAGGTTTATCGTCCCTGGGGCAGTTATGATTCCATTGATGCCGGTGAGCGTTACCAGGTCAAACGCATTACCGTGAAGCCTGGGGCGCAGCTTTCCCTGCAGAAACACTATCACCGGGCAGAGCATTGGATTGTGGTAAAGGGAACGGCACTGGTGACCAATGGTGATCAGGAAATTCTGCTGACGGAAAACCAGTCCACCTATATACCGATTGGCGTGGTGCACCGGCTGGAAAACCCCGGCAAGTTTGATCTTGAACTCATCGAGGTGCAGAGCGGCGGGTACCTGGGAGAGGATGATATCGTCCGTTTTGAGGATACCTACGGGCGCGCTTGATAACTGGATCGGGTCGCTACCCCAATGAGTGGAAGTACCAGTTTGTCAGGAATACGGTAAGGATGGTTGTGATGAGTCCGCCAAAGGTGATCCAGAATTGGCGGCTCAGGCCATGCATCTCGGTGCGTACAGCGGCAATTTCCTTGGTCAGCCCTGCATCTACCTTATCAACCTTGGCGTCTACCTTGTCGATTTTATTGTCCAGCCGGTTGAAGGCCTGTTCGGTTTTTAACTGAACCTGCATGATGGTTTCCTGCATCACCAGAAGGTCTTGTTTGGTGGCGAGGTAATCAGGGTTGAGAGACATGGCGACATGGTGCGCTGTCTTTTCATCAATACCAATGCGTTTCAGTTCACTGAACAGGTCTGACATGCTGTTGTGGCTCCCAGCGAATAGATAGAGGGCTGAACCAGATTAGACCACCGCTCAAGGGGCAGCCACAAAAGTCATCTCCACTATGAAATGCGTGCTTTCCAATGCGCATGTGCGTTTCCATATTGCCTTTCTATAGACTCGAATCTTTCCAACATTATTTTGATTAACTACTTCATGATGAATCTTACCTGCTTCAAGGCCTACGATATCCGTGGCCGCATGCCTGATGAACTCAATGAAACCATCGCCTACCGCATTGGCCGGGCCTATGGTGAATACCTGAAACCGGAGTCCGTGGTGATTGGCGGCGATGTCCGCCTGACCAGTGAATCCCTCAAGCAAGCCGTGACTGAAGGGCTGCGCGATGCAGGGGTGAACGTGAAGGATCTCGGCATGGTGGGTACCGAGGAAGTGTACTTTGCCACCTTCCATCTCGGTGTCGATGGCGGCATCGAGGTGACCGCCAGCCACAACCCCATGGATTACAACGGCATGAAGCTGGTGCGTAAGGGCGCTGAGCCCATCAGCGGCGATACCGGTCTGCACGATATCCGGCGGCTGGCGGAGCAGGCGGACTTTGCGCCGGTAGAACAGCGGGGCGGCTATGAAACGGTGGATACCCTGCAGGATTACGTCAGCCATCTCCTTGGTTACATCCGGCCGGATGCGCTCAAGCCCCTGAAGCTGGTGGTCAATGCCGGCAACGGGGCGGCGGGGCATGTTGTCGACGCTATTGAAGCACGCTTCAAGGCAGGCGGCGTGCCGGTGGAGTTTGTGAAGGTGAACCATGAGCCGGACGGTCACTTCCCCCACGGTATTCCCAACCCCATCCTGCCGGAGTGTCGTGCGGCGACCGCCGAAGCTGTCGTCGAACATCAGGCGGACATGGGTATCGCCTGGGATGGCGATTTTGATCGCTGCTTCCTGTTTGATGAAACCGGCGCCTTCATCGAGGGTTACTACATCGTCGGCCTGCTGGGCGAAGCCTTCCTGGCCCATAACCCGGGTGCAAAGATTATTCACGACCCACGGCTGACCTGGAACACCATAGACCAGGTCACCGCCGCAGGGGGCGAGCCGGTGCTGTGTAAGACCGGCCATGCCTTCATCAAGGAACGGATGCGCAAGGAAGACGCTGTCTACGGCGGAGAGATGAGCGCCCACCACTATTTCCGGGATTTCGCCTACTGTGATTCCGGCATGATCCCCTGGCTGCTGGTGGCGGAGCTGATGTCCCGCAAGGGCCAAAAGCTCTCGCAGCTGGTCGAAGAGCGGATTGCCAAATTTCCGTCCCCCGGTGAAATCAACAGCCAGGTGGCGGACCCGCAGGTGGTGATCGACAAGGTGCTGTCCGTTTATGGTAACGATGCGCTGCCGGTGGACTTTACCGACGGCATCTCCGTGGACATGGGCCAGTGGCGTTTCAACCTGCGTATGTCCAACACGGAGCCGGTGATCCGTCTGAATGTGGAAACCCGCGGTGATGTGTTCCTGATGCATGAGAAGACTGAAGAGCTGCTGGCGCTGATCCGGGGCTGACCGGACGGCCGAATTCAGAGATAATCATTCTGTTCAAAGAGGTCGGCACGGGCGGTAACCGGGTCGGCCTCTTTTCGTTTAATGACTTCCCTCAACCTGTAGATATCCCATCCATGATCAAGAAATGCCTTTTCCCTGCTGCCGGTTACGGCACCCGTTTCCTGCCCGCCACCAAGTCCATGCCGAAAGAGATGATGCCGGTGGTGAACAAACCGCTGATAGAGTATGGCGTCGATGAGGCGGTCGAGGCCGGCATGAACGAAATCTGCATGGTGACGGGCCGTGGCAAGCGGTCGCTGGAAGACCACTTCGATACCAACTATGAGCTGGAGCACCAGATCAGCGGTACCGGCAAGGAGGCGATGCTCGGCCATATCCGCGATCTGATGCACACCTGCACCTTTTCCTACACCCGTCAGACCGAGATGAAAGGTCTCGGCCACGCCATCCTCACCGGAAAAACCCTGGTGGGAGACCAGCCCTTTGCCGTGGTGCTGGCCGATGACCTCTGCGTCAACCCGGAAGGCCCCGGCGTGCTGGCCCAGATGGCGCAGCAGCTGTACCGCCAGTTCCGCTGCTCCATTGTCGCGGTGCAGGAAGTTCCGGAAGACCAGGTGCACAAGTACGGTGTGATCGCCGGAGACATGATTCGGGACGATATCCTGCGGGTCACCGATATGGTGGAAAAACCGGCGAAAGAGGATGCACCGTCCAACCTGGCCATCATCGGCCGCTATATCCTCACGCCGGATATCTTTGATCTGATCGCCGATACCGAACCCGGCAAGGGCGGTGAGATCCAGATTACCGATGCACTGCTCAAGCAGGCGAAAGAAGGGTGTGTGCTGGCCTACAAGTTCAAGGGCACTCGGTTTGACTGCGGCAGTGTGGAAGGTTTCATTGAGGCCACCAACTACTGCTATGACCATTTTTACCGGGCCGGTTGAGTGGGTGGAATGTCTGATCAACGCCCTGGTGGGCAGCTGTTAATGGTCGGAAAGCGCGTAGTGGTCGCCCGTTGCCTGTTGCTGGTGGCGCTGGCCGTCATCGGCTGGATCGCGACATTTTCGCCATGGCAGCCATTCGCTGGGGTTAGTGACAAGCTTCGGCATGTTGCCGCGTTCCTGTTGTTGACGGCACTGGTCTGGCAATCCTTCCCGGCATGGTCTGCCACACGCCGTATCACTGTGATGGTGCTGCTGGCGTTGGGCGTCGAATTGGTTCAGACGCTGACGCCCACCCGGGAGTTCCACCTGGATGACCTGGCCGCCAGTGTGGCCGGCACCCTGTTGTTTGAATTTGCAAGGGCGGGTAGAGCGGTCATCCGCTCAGGTGGAGCCCGTCAATCGTAATAGGTGTTGCAATGTCTCGAAACTATTTTGGTACGGATGGTATCCGTGGCCGTGTGGGTGAATTTCCGGTTACGCCGGACTTTGTCCTCAAGCTGGGCTGGGCCGCAGGGCAGGTGCTCAATGCGGAAGGCCAGGGCTGTGTGCTGATTGGCAAGGACACACGAATATCCGGGTATATGTTTGAATCCGCCCTGGAGGCGGGGCTGTCGGCGGCGGGCATGGATGTCTACCTGCTCGGCCCCATGCCGACTCCGGCAGTGGCTTACCTCACCCGCACCTACAACGCCAGCGCGGGGATTGTCATTAGCGCCTCGCACAACCCCTATCCGGATAACGGCATCAAGTTCTTCAGCGGCCAGGGGCTGAAACTCCCCGATGCCACCGAGCAGGCCATTGAGGCGATGCTGGAAAGCCCGTTCACCTGTGTTGCCCCTGAGAANCAAGTCCACGGTTTCGCCCCGGCTGGACCTGCGTGGCCTGACCGTGGTGGTCGATGCCGCCAACGGCGCCTGTTACCACGTTGGCCCCGCCGTGTTTGAGGAGTTGGGCGCCACGGTGATCACCATCGGAAACTCGCCTGACGGGCTCAATATCAACCGGGATGTGGGTTCCACCGCTATCGAGGCCCTGCAGCGTCGGGTGGTGCTGGAGCAGGCCGACCTCGGTATCGCCTTTGATGGCGACGGCGACCGGTTGATCATGGTCGACCATGAAGGCCAGCCGCTGGACGGGGATGAGCTCCTTTACATCCTGGCCTGCCATGAACAGCAACAGGGGCGGCTTTACGGCGGCGTGGTGGGCACCGTGATGTCCAACCTGGGACTTGAGCATGCGCTGGCGGAGCGGGAGATCCCGTTTGTGCGGGCCAAGGTCGGTGACCGGTACGTGATCGAACAGTTGTTGCAGCACGGCTGGCACCTGGGCGGTGAGTCTTCCGGGCACCTGATCTGTCGACGGGTTTCTACAACGGGAGATGGCATTGTCGCGGCCCTGCAGGTGCTGGACGCCATGCTCGACAGCGGTGAAACCCTCAAGACCCTCAAGGCAGGCATGCGGAAGTATCCCCAGCACATGATCAACCTGCGTATGAGCGAGCGCCGGGATGTCAGCAAAATACCCGCCATCACCCGCGCTGTGGAAGCGTGTGAACAAGAACTGGGTGGCAGTGGTCGTGTACTTTTGCGCGCCTCCGGTACCGAGCCGGTGCTGCGGATCATGACCGAAGGGGAAGACCAGGAGCTGATTACCGCCCGGTGCCAGCAACTGGCGGAGCAGGTGGAGGCCGTGTTGAAAGTGCTTAACGGCTAGCCGGCGCTTTTCGGAACTGGCCGCAACAGGTATGATCGGCGCCGCAAATTCCTGGTGGCGAACCCTGATGACCGATACCCGATACAGCCGTTTCCTGTTCTATTGTCTTCTCCTGATCCTGCTCTGGTTGCCATTGCCGTTTGGCAGCAAGCCGGAATGGGCCATGGGGCTGTTCCAGCTGCTGGTCTGCCTGCTGGCCGGGCTCTGGCTGGTGGGGCTTGCTTTCGGGAAGGTTGCGCTCACGGAAGGGTTTAACCGGGGGCGGCCGGTGCTGTTGGCGCTGTCGCTGGTGACTGTCTGGCTGCTGGTCCAGTCGATACCGTTACCGGCCGGGTGGGTGTCCCAGCTTTCACCGGTAGCTTATGACGCGCACGCCCGTGCGGCATCAGCATTGGGGGTGTGGTTGCCACCGGACATTCCCCTTTCCCTTGATGCATTTGCCAACCGTGTCCACGCACTGTTGACCCTAGCCTACACGCTGCTGTTTGCGCTGACACTGCTGCTGGTGACAGATCAGCACCGCATGAAGTGGCTGGCCTGGGCCATTGTCACAGGCGGTGCTTTCCAGGCGTTTTACGGTGTCATCAGTACCCTGTCCGGACTGGAATGGAGCTTTTTCATGCCCAAGGAAGCCGGGCGGGGTGTGGCCACGGGCACGTTTGTCAACCGGAACAGTTTTGCCGGTCAACTGGAAATGACACTGGCCATAGGCATCGGTCTGCTGATCTCCCAGTTACAGGAGCATCGCGCCCGGGATCGCCTGGAATGGCTGCGTAATACCCTCAAGACACTGATGAGCAGCAAGGTCCTGCTGCGGGCAATACTGGCGGCCATGGTGATCGGGCTGGTGATGTCGCGATCCCGGATGGGGAATACGGCGTTCTTTTCCAGCCTGCTGGTGACAGGATGCCTGTATGCCATTTGCCGGAAAAAACTGTCCCGCGGCATGATTGTGCTCTTTCTCAGCATCATTGTGATTGATACGGTGATCGTCAGTCAGTGGTTCGGGCTGGAGAAGGTGGTTGAGCGTATTGAGCAGACCCGCATGGACAAGGAGTTGCGGGCCGATGTCAACCCGGTGTCGCTGGAGATTATCGGGGATTTTGCCCTGACCGGTTCCGGTGCAGGTACCTTTTATACCACATTACCCGCCTACCACGATGGCACCTGGCGCGGCTTCTTCGACCTGGCCCATAACGATTACCTGCAGTTTCCCCTGGAATTTGGTATTCCGGCGTTTTTGTTGCTGGCATTTTCTGTGGTATTCGGATTGTGGCAGGCCGTTCGGGCCATGCAGGAACGGCGCAACCGGCTATACATCGGTATGGGCTTTGGCTCCGCCATGGGGGTTGTGGCCCTGCTGATTCATTCGGCCGTGGATTTCAATCTGCAGATACCCGCCAATGCGGGGTTGTTCGTGGTGTTACTGGCCATCGGTGTGCTGGCCCGGCATTTGCCGACACGGATGAACGGGGGCGGTGGAGCCGTTCGGCACCGTTGAGCATGTGCATCCTGTAGCAATGTACGCAGGTTCGGTGCCCGAGCCGGGCACTTCGTCCATGATTCATCGGGCTTATTGACGTCCGGCTGAATGGCATGCTTCAGCCGGGTGGGGTTATCCCATACTGGGTGTCAACGCTTATCTGAAGTAACGCAGAGGAACGCCATGTCAGACCTGTATCAAGCGATTTCATCAGCAACCGTAGAAACCCTGAAAAATAATTATTGTGCTTTTTTTGGTGTCAAACCGAAGCAGACCCGCAAGGCGGACCTGGCCACCGCGCTGGCACAGGGGTTGTCTGACCCTGTTGAACTGAATCGCCACTGGGGCACCCTTACCGATCTGGAACAGTCGCTGGTTCGGGAAGCCGTGTACAACTACAACGGACTGGTCGAGCAGTCACGTTTCACCGCCAAATATGGCAGGTTTCCGGAGAATATCAGGACAGACCGTTTTTGTGGCTGGTCCCGCAAAGCGTTGCCTGATGCAGTCCAGGTCTTTTGGTATCCGCAGGCTGAGCGCTATACACCCGAAAAAATACCGGATGCACTGTGTACGGATTTGCGGCAGTTGATTGACAAACCTGAAGCCGATCAGCTTAAGGCAGGTACGCTCCCGGAGCCTTTGCCCGAACACCACAAGGTGTTTGAGCGCCAGCGTCAAGCGGTCGCCGAGCTTCATGCACTGTTGATCCTGCTCCAGAATAAACAGATCAAGGTGAGTGAAAAAACCGGGCTCGCATCCTCTGCCACCATGAGGAAGGTCTCTGCGGATATCCATGAGTATTATGCCGAACCGTCCTGTGAGGGCTCGTTCGGCATGGAATGCATGGTGACCTATGGTTGGCTCAGGCTGCTCGGGAACAGCCCGTTTTGCAAACAGTCAAAGACGACGCTGGTGCCCGCGAAGAAAACCGGCGCCAACCCTGCGGAGACGATCAAGGCCATCTGGGATCATTGGGTAAAAAATCGTCTCCATGACGAGTTTCGCCGTATTGACAATATCAAGGGGCAAACCGGGAAGGGCAAACGCTACTTTACGGATGTCGTGACCCGACGACAGGCCATTATCACCGCCCTGAAAGAATGCCGGGGCAATGGCTGGGTGGCGTTTGGGGACTTTTCGAACCACCTGCTCGTCACGGGGGCGAAGCTTCAGGTGATCACGGATACCCGGTACCTGTATATTCATGAACCAAGCTACGGGGAGTTGTATAACGCTGGCTGGGATATCCTGGAAGCCCGCTACCTGCGTTGTTTCCTGGTGGAGTATACGGCCACACTGGGGCTCATCGACGTCGTGATGGCGCCGCCCCTGGATGAAGAGTCGCTGCTTGAGGAATATGTGGGGTATAGCGGGATGGAGTGCCTGAGCCGCTATGATGGCTTGCAGTTTCTCCGGCTCACCCCGTTGGGCGAGTATGTGCTGGGGCTGACGGATGATTACCAGTCAGAAGAGACGGATTCCGCTGAAACCCCGCTTACCCTGCAACGCAAGGGGCGCATTGTTTTTGGCAAGACGCCAACGCCGTGGGAACAACAGTTCATCACGCTGTATGCGGACCATGAGAAGGAGAATGCCTGGAAACTCTCCCGCATGAAAATCATGGAGACGCTCCAGGTTGGCGGCAGTATTGAGGAGTTGACGGCGTTTCTGCAGGCGAGGGATGACCAGCCCTTCCTGCCGGAGGATTGCGAAGGGATGTTGAAGCAGGCCAAAGCCAATCTTGACGGGGTGAAAATCAAGGGCGAGGCGCTGGTTGTCACGTGTAAAAACGAAGCGATAGCCGAGTGCGTCATCAACGACAAAACCCTGTCGAAATGGTGCCAGAGGTTGGGAGACCGCCAGATTGTGTTGCCTGCTGGCAGGGAGAAGACGTTCAGGAAGGTGCTTAACAGCATGGGGATCGGGTGTTCATAAGCAGCCATCGGCGGGGGCAGTTAAAACCGGTTGCGAATAATCGTTTCGAGAATCGCGAAGTTAACGTAAAGGGAGTCGTGTACGGGGACATTGCGAAAACCGATCATGCGCATCGCCAACTGGTAATCGGTGTCATGCAGGTCGTCCAGAACCAGCAGCATTTCCAGTTGGATAGCCTGATGCACAACGTTCATCGATTGAATCCAAGGGGCGAATCCCTGCGGGAGAAAATAGGAAAACTGGAAGCAAATGAACACCTGGTCTAAAAATCAGGCTCGCCAATACGTAAGGTGTCGGGGGGGGGGGGAGCAGACCAGAATCGGTGTTCAAGTTAACCAGAATATGCAAATCCTGGGCAATGTCCCTTAAATCCCGCTTAACCTTGGGAATGTGAGCAAGCTGGCCGTACTTTTGGCAACAGAGTACAGTTTTTGCACAAAACGC
>NZ_BAABFL010000118.1:0-5624 GCF_039540975.1 Kistimonas scapharcae | reverse complement strand
GCTCTCAACATCGGAAGGACAGGGCGTTGGTGGGCGTCGGTGGGCGACAAGCGACACTCGACTTATGACACAGGACGCATGAAACTGGTCTGCCATTACAAGTCACGGAACGGGTATCGCTTGACGGGGACGGGTGTCGAGTGGTGCAGGTTGTTGTTCAAATAATGAATATTTGTTCATAATCGATACTTTTTGCCCTCTTTTTCTTGACTTTTGTCGTTTTTTGTTGGCGGGAAATGAAAAATGTAACAGGTACGTTACACCCCCCTAAAAACAACCATGCACAAAATAAAAGGCTCTAGCTTAAGGGCTGGCAAGCGACTAACGGCGGTTGTTATGGGGAAATGGGGTGTAACAGGAAAAATTAACCAATTGAGTGTATTTTTAATTACTACGTAAAATGCGTAAATTACCCTATATGAAATCGTCTCCCTGATTCAGTAAATTTCTACCCAACACAACCGTTACTCCCATAACTCCCCGCATTCCAGAGCTGTTTTTCTGTAACAAGTTTGTGTTTTAACCCGCTACGTAACCCGTTACACGACAAAAGACACTCGTTAAACGACCGACCTCCGACTATTTACTCATATCATTCGCCGAGCTAATATTAGCTGTGCCCATGCATGAATAGAAAGGACTATAAAAATGAAAGACCACTTCGGTAAACGCTACGGCAACGTCACCGTCACAGGACAAGCGACCTATGACAGTAATGACGAATACACCCGCAAGGTTGTCTATGAGATCACCTGCGACTGCGGCAACAAGAAAGCCGTCCACGAAGCAGCTTTAGACGCTGGTTATTACAAAGATTGTGGATGTGTAGCAGGGCTGTCCAGACGCAGAAAGCACGTTGGACAAACATACCATGGGATGACCGTAGCGGGGGTCAAGCCGGGTGACGCCAACACCACCAAGCGGTTTCTCGTGCGGTGTCCTGATTGCACCAACACATTTGAATGTGACGCTCGCCAACTCAAGTTCGGTAATTTCAGCCACCATGTTTGTGTTGCACCTGGCGCAAAAAGTGCGCTTGTAGAAAAGAGTCGTTTGCTGCTTAACGAGATAGAGAATTACCCGTTGGAAACAGCGCCGCCGCTTATCCTTGATCATCTGGATATATTGATTACAGAGGTCAAGCGACAAACGGCACTGGCAACAACCAGTGGCGGAGGGCATGAATAATGAGAGGCACTGTTCCTGATGATTATATTCTGGTACACCTTCCCGCCCCTGTAGGGAATACAGAAGGTGTGCACCTTAGCCCAATGCAAGTCAATATTCTCCGAGTTCTTTTCTTTGATCCCTATCCTTGTTATGGGGTCATAGCGCATGGCTTGGGTATATCTGACTACCTTATACGCAAAAATATAAAGTCACTGGTCAAACCATTAGAGTTCATTGATCCAACTGCAAACGGTTATGGTTTTTTAACAGAAAAAGGGCGTCGATGGTGTAATGAACATTTCGGCACTCGACATGAACCAGAATACAAAAGTCATCCGGACCTTTAATACCCCCACAAGCCCCTACTCAGGGGCTTTTTCATAAATAAACGAAGTTTTTCATAAATAGAGAAAGGAGAACGACCATGTTGGCAATAGCCCTTGGTGACGTTGTTGTAGTGGATATTGATAACACACGCTACGAGGTCAAGCGACAGGTGTTAAAGCTCCCGAAACGCTTGTGTAAGGCCCTGATGGAGCGTGACCTGGCAAAGCTGGTCGGCAACAAGCCCCTCAGTGAAATGACTCCATACGAGCGTCAATGGGCGGCTGACGCCATCAACGGCGATGTGTCTTTTGTGACCTCGGTGCAGGTGGCGCGAATCGCAGAACGCATGTCGGGCGAGCAGTTTCACGGGACCACCATCAACCACCAGTTACGGACGATGGGCTTCAAGGTTCAGAATGCCTACGAGTGGTACTACAAACAGTACACAGGGGTGAATACGCCCAAGCAGAAGGGGTTTGTTATTGCGTGGCAGGTGTAAATTAACGCTTGACGAGCGTCCCAACGTCGGGCGAATATATTAGCAAATATTAGCAGTCAGAACAGGAGACACCAAAATGACTTATAACGACGCCCTGAGCCTGATTTACATCCTGACCACCGCTCGCACAGTCCATGACAAACCTGCCGCTATGCCACTGGCTGAATGGCACACGTCACTGGTCATGCTGCATGAAGCCGGGTTGATCCACCTGCGCCCAAACAGGACTATCTGTTCGCCGGATCACGTCTGCGATGCTGTTGTGGATGCAGTAGCGAAGATAGCTGCCGATGTGTTACCGCGCCTGTAACTATTAGCAAATATTAGCAAACACCCGGCATGGCCGACCCAAAAAACTTTCTGATTTAAAAGCGCCTGGGCAATCCCCCAGGAAACACAACAAAGGACAAAGGTCATGTAACACATAACCCTTGCGAGTGACGCTTGTCGCTTGCCGCGCCATGGAGGACAGCGTGTTATCGCATCATAAATGGTCTTACGGGCTTTCAGCCATTGTCCCATGAAGAAAGTCCCCGAGCTGGAATGCGAGCCAGCCGGTAAGAACTGTACGGTCGCCGCAACGACGCCGGATACGTAACCGGCACCCGACACCCGACAAGAGACAAGCAACAATGAAACTCTCCATTCGACAGAGTAAGGACAACCCCAACAAATACTTCCTGTTTGATGTCGGGGCCAATGAACCCTTGATGAAGTTTGAGTTATTACATCGCATGAAAGGTGCTCACAACACGGCTGTTTCAATCCTGTCGGGCACCGCTGATTTCCTTGAGAAAAAGGCAAAAGACCCCTACCCAGATGTCGATTGCACCAAGTACCTGAACCCTACCGCTCGACTGATGACACAGGGCATCCTCAATCGTCTGGGTATGAAGTGGCAGACCAAACCAACACCACTGGATTAAGGACACACCCTGCGTCAAAAGACTATCAACAAACATTAGCAGTGCTGATAGGAGGTACTGGCATGATTAGCGAATGCTACAGAGTCCAGATCAGTTACCGCATTGATGGCGACCTCCCAATCAACAGGTATCAGGAAATTGAGAACAGTGCCTGGAGAAAGATCATCCAGCTACGACTGAAGCATGACGAAGCCGTAATCCATGATGGCTCTTACAGTTCAACGATTAAGGACAACCAAGTACACCTGATATTTGACAAAAAACAAGCGGCTGAAGACTTTCATCGTGAGTTGATGGGTTACTTCGGTAAATTCACATACCTGACAGTGGTGGAAGAAGCATGAGTAAAGCGATAAAGCCAAGCGTGTATCTCAACAATAAGAAGATGCACATCACAGAATGCACTGACGGTTTTTGGTTATACGATGAAGATCGCGGCAGGAATCTTGCCATGGGTGCCGTCAGTGAACGGGAAGCCATGGTTGAGGCTTTGAGATACTACCAACAACGGGTGACTGCACTTCAGACTTCCAACAAACGCCTTAGACAGCACCTCATAGCGATCGCTGAAATCATCGAACAGGAGGACCTGGAACTATGAAAACTGACATTGAATTACTGGTTGTTAAAAGACGATCGACTGGTGAAATATTTGAAGTGAAACCCATCGAAGATATGTACACCAATGTTGTTGTTACCTACCCACCGGGGACTGTAACCATCAACGACATCCTTGAATGGGGTCGCAGCATATGGGGCGATAGAGTCTTTGAACGATGTGCCCATTACCTGACCGCCGTCGAGCGAAAGGATAACTTCTGTATCGAAGGCGAAGCAAAAGATTTACCCAGCCTGGGGGATGTTGACTTGCGTCTGAAAACAATCACCCTCGATACGGATNCATTCACGTCGCGGTTTATTAAATACACCAGCCAACGACGTAGTGCCTCAAATCACCGACAAAGGACGGGTGTTTCTCGAAATGCTGAAAGAAACACCACTGCCAGAACAAAAATGGGCTGACCCGAGGAAAGACGCATGAATAAAGCTGAACAGAATGACGATATTGAGTGGTATAAGCCTCTATTTGTGTACCTGCTTTCGCATGTGTCGCTGTTCAATAGTTATCCTGACTGCATGGAGGACGATGACACAGTATCGACCTTCGACGCACATCTCATATTCGCCACAGGCGTCCTGTTAATTGATGGGTATGTTGAACGTACTGAAACCGGTGTTGTACTGACCAAGAAAGGAATGAACTACCACAAACAACTTGTTTTTGTTGTGAATAACATTGCCAATGAAACAGAACGGGAGACACGCGATGACACCACTTACTGATCGCCCAACAAAGAAGCAACGTCTCCACGCCCAGGCAATGGCAGCTTTGCACAAGGCAAAAGTGTCCTTTGAGACAAAGAACAATGGCGCTCACCTGATCGTGTACAGCACATTCTCTGTCATCGACTTCTGGCCGGGGACAGGCAAGTGGGCGGTAAGACTATCACACCGTAAAGGTAATGGCCTTCAGTCCTTGTTGCACCTAATAAAGGCAGAAGAAGACATTTTCCGGAATGATGTCTGCCAGAACTGCGACGACGAAGGTTTCATCTACGAAGGTGGCATGTCCGCCAATCCTGAAATCGACAACCGGGTGCCTTGTCCCGAATGTAATATTAGCAGGGCTGATATATGAATATGCCTGACGACAATAAGACAATTGAAATGTTAAGGCTTCGTAGGGGCAACAGATATGGTTTAACAACCATAGATGTTGATACTGAATTTGACAAAGATGGTGAAGTCTCTATTGAGGTAGAAAGGTCATGCTCATGTGAGGGTCACAAAGAGCTGATTTTATATTTAAACAAAAGCGAAGTTATTAAGCTGCGAGATCATCTAAACAAATTACTGACAACGATTGAAACGAACCACAAATAAAAAGGCTTGTCGTATGGCGGCAATTGAGACAACTGAACAAATCTATTAGCAGAGCCTATAAATACATGGGAGTATAAAAAATGGGATACGAAATTTACGTCTACGACGGCAGCAAATACCGCGAATATCAACACGCAGAGCCAGACGGCGCTATATATGGCACCCCGGCAAACATCGAATCACTACATACCAATTATGGTTTTGCAGACCTTCGTGAGCTAGCAGCAACCATCACCTCTTGCGTAGGGAATGACGATTTGATGGTGGGTATTGTCGAACAAGGCACCTTCCTGACTCTGGACGAGATCGACGACTGCTTCACTGATGACAACGATTTCAGTGATGCCGTGGCTGAAGCACTATTCAAGAAGCAGAAGCCAAAACAGGAACCCCGGCCAGAGGATGTATCCCCGCTCCATTACTACCTGACCAACCGGATCATTACTTGGGCCACCAAAGACGACAATTGTGTAGGCGACAAGTTCGGTATCGGTGAAGATGATCTGGTAATGCAGCTCTGGGATTATGCGGTAGCCATCGAGAAGGCATGGATTGAGTTTGAAAAAGACCGTGGTGCACCAGGTGTGTTTGCCTATGACGTAGCCGATGGTACCGCCCCACGCATGATGATCGAGATGCTGGAACACCCACACGCTCTTGAAGATGAACTCCCGTCACTCGACGAATGGCAAAAGAATGTCAACATACTGGTTGATAAGTACATGGATTGCCAGGAACCAAAAAATGATCAATCCGTG
>NZ_BAABFL010000117.1:0-57728 GCF_039540975.1 Kistimonas scapharcae | reverse complement strand
TTTTGCCTGAAGAGCACAGGGGACGCTCTCTTCATTCAATTTAGCCTTACTTCTTCAGATCGTTAAGCGGGAGTTAAGGACCACTTCAGTGCGTCGTCGCAGGGTATGATATTGCGGTCTTCGTCAAGGATGTACAGGCCGGGGATTTCAAGGCTGTTCATGCTGACTCCGGGGTGTCTTTTTTGTTCGCTGTATCGTACCGGTAGACCTTGGCCTTTTCCATACAGTCCGGGCGGTCATTACAGTATTTGACGTTCTGACGCATAGTGCCTTCAGGCCAGCCGTGTTCGCTGGATACGTCAGTGCTGATGACGCTGATCTTGTCGTCAGGCCGGATGTCTTTGCAGATTTGGCAGGGCCATTCTAGGGGCCATAGGCTGGTTGTCATTATTGTGTCGCTATTGGTAGTACAGGTAGAGGGATATGGTACAGGTGAAGATAAAGTAGGTACAGGTAAGGAAAGGACAAGTAATAGGACAAGTAAAAGGCTTATTTATGCTGGTACATAATGACGACTAATGTACCAAAGGCTTTGTAAGGTGTTGATTTAAAGGGGGTTTTTGGTGGGCCCAGTAGGACTTGAACCTACGACCTGCCGATTATGAGGCGGGCGGTATAACGCGCTGCAACCCTTGCTATATAAGGGTTTCCAGATTTAAGGGCGATCCCGTGACACTTCTGTGACACTTTTCGAGATCCGCGCCAGCGCATCAGTGGCGTTTTTCTGCTGCACTGTCCGGCTGTTCATATACAGCATGGTGGTACTGATGTTGTCATGGTCCGCCAGTTGTTGCACAGCGAACGGATCGACGCCATCGTTCAGCATGCTGGTGATCATCGTCGCGCGCATGCCCCAGTGGAAGGGTTTCAGTTTCGGCAGTCCGCATTCTTTACAGAGCTTTCCGGCCAGGCTGGATATGTCGCTGGTGTCGAACCGCCACGGGGTTCCATTGCCTTTGTCCAGGTAGAACCGTTCCTTTTCATTCCGATCCGCCAGATCCTGTTCCAGAAATTCCATCAGCACATTATTAATGGACTTGTTCGGCCATTTGTTTTTCTTGTTGACCCACCCCAGTTCCGGATTGTCACGAATGCGGATAATCCGCCGTTCCGCATCAATGTTTTCCAGCATCAGCGCCCAGATGGCGCCCAGCCGCATGATGGACTGAGTGGCCAGCATGAACGCCCGCAGCATGTTTTTCATGTTGCAGATGTCACGGGCATGATCCCGCGCCTCGGCATCTTCCAGGCGTTTCAGGATATGAAGGCGCAGAGTTTCCAGGTCTGCCATGGAATAGGTTTCCATATCGGTCTGGGTTTTTCTTGGCAGCCGTGGTTTGGGGCGATGTTCCAGAATGCGTTTTTCAAAGTAACACCAGCGCAGGAAGATACTGAACTGCCGCGCGTGATAGTTCTGGGTATTGGCGGCTATCGTCTGGAACTGGTTCATGCCGGGTATCTTCCGGTTACTTTCCACGGTCTTCAGGTGTTTCAGAAACATGGCGTGGTGTGAGGAATCGTAATCCCTGACCCGGTGATTGCCGCAGGCTTCCAGGTAATAGCTGGCAGATTTGCGGTAGGCGTTCAGGGTTTTGTCGGTACAGTCACCGGCGAGATCAGCCAGCCAGGCGGTGACCGCCTGTTTCACTGTCCAGTCACGGGTTTCCCGTTTTTTATTAGCGCGCTGTTCCTTGTCCTTTTCCCGGGTCTGCTGCAGTTCCAGCATGGCTTTCCGGTAGAGGTCCCATAGTTTCAGCTGCTGTTCGTCTTCCGTCAGGTGAAGCAGCGAGGCGACCGAACACAATGTGCGTCGTATACCCCGCCGCCCTGGCTGCCAGCCGTCTTCCGGTGGAAATTCCCCGACGTGATTACCGTCACGGATGATAAACCGTTTACGCGCCATTCCCTGTTCCTGTACTACTGGCGGGACTTGCCGCCGATCCACACAACCCGGCCGATGATTTCCAGCTGATCCGGCGCCACCTGGTAATTCTGGTAATTCGGGTTATCAGAAATCACCTGCACGCCAACACCTGGCAGATACTGCAACCGCTGAACATACAGCTGCCCATCAATGCGAATCAGGAACAGACCATTGCCGTCTGTGGATTTCTGGTCGATCAGCAGCTGGTCGTCCGTGGTGAATGTCGGGGCCATCGCATCGGATCGGGCCTGGTACATCACGCAGCTGTCAGGGTTCACGCCCAGCACATTGACCAGGTACTTCCGGTCAAACATCACAGACGCTCGGTTTTCCCCGAACTTAAAAGGAACGATGACAAACCCTTTCGGTTTTGCCCCATCGTCACCGTCTTCCACGTCACCTTCTATTAACCAGGACACTGAACAGCCGCCGGCGTCAGCGATCGCCTTCAAAAGTTCAAGACCAGGGTTTCCAAATTTATTTCTTATTAAGCGGGACTGCGTTGACTGACTCACCCCTGACAGTTCAGCCATTTGCTTTGATCCGCCCACCTTGTCCTGAAGGTAGCGAACACGAAATCCCAACGAATCCTTATCCCACATCGAGTAAGTTACCTGCCCAAAAATAAGTAAAATGCCCACATATGATTGACAATGCCAAATAATGCACCGAAAATCACTTAAAAGAAATCTGCTTAAATATGGGCAAACATGCACAATTTAGCATAATTCCTTTTATAGAGTTGATTCTAGACATATACGGGAAGGTGGCGCAATGACAGATAAGGCAACAAAGGACTTTTTCAGGGATTTTTTTGCATCAGTGACAAAAAACGCCTTGGTAGACATCCGTCATGATGAGTTTCTTACCCAGGATGAAGTGGCTAAGAAGCTCAAAATTTCCCGGGAGACCCTGCGCAAGGCGATCAAAACCGGCGCATTCCCGGAGTCCGTCACCATTGCCAACCAGTCACGCTGGCCTTCGTCGTTGATTAATGCCCATATCCGGGAGACCAACGAGCAGTTGAAACTGGATGATGAAATATGGGATGCCGCCCGTGCCGCCATCAAGGAAGCAGGCAAGAAAACGGAGGCGAGCGCCTGATGATGGCCAACAACAGGGACGCGCTGATCGTTGAGCAGTTGCTAAACGACTTCAGCTTCAAGCAGAAGGGCGGGATGTTACGGGATGGCTACTGCCCCAGCTGCAATAAGAAATCACTGTGGATACACCAGGAAAAGCCACGCCTGATCCGCTGCAACCGGGAAAACAACTGTGGCTACACAGAAGCGGTGACGGATCGTTATCCGGAACTGTTCAAGAACTACAGCGAACGCTGCCCGGCCACGCCGGAAGACCCGAACCGTACCGCCCGGGAATACCTGGAAGACCGGGGGTTCAATCCCGGCATCATCGCCGGATGGTATGAGCAGGGCGCCTATTTGTCCGTGGCGCCGACCGTGCGCGTCCACCTGTGGGATGGCGCTTACTGGGAACGGCTGATCGACGACCAGCACGTCCGCAAATACCACCGCAAGACCAACTACCCGTTGGGCACAAAAAAGAAGGGCCGGCACTGGGAGCCACCCGGTCAGGAGATCCACCAGGGCGACGCCGTGGTGATCACGGAAGGCATCTTCAACGCCTGGGCATTCCTGCACATGAACCAGAAAGAAGACACCTGTTACAAGGCGGTGTCGGCGCTGGATTCTGCCAACTTTCCCACCGAACTGGTGGAAAGCAACCTGAACCGGAACATCGTCTGGATTCTGGCGTACGACAACGACGCGGCCGGTCTGAAGCACCTGGCCGACCACATCCTGCTGCTGAAGAAGCACAACGAAGTGTTCCAGGTTTGCCTGACGGAAACGTCGGAGCGTGACTGGGCAGACGAATGGAAGCAGGGACGACTGACCAGGAAATACATGGAAACAGGTTTCTGGCGCGGCCGTGTCGCCACGGCGCCGAACAGTCAGCAAAAGGCGTTCTGGTTGTGGGCGAAATTCACCCGAGGCTATATCCAGGTGTCGTTCAACCGTGCTTTGTATGCCTACAAGGTGGACAGCAAGGCGACGGAGGCCATCAAGAACGCCATCGACACCGACAACCTGGCGACCTTGTGGACCAATCCGTCCGCCGATGTGGACAGCGCGCTGATGCACTTCGTCAGTAACCTGTCCGGGGAACGGATATCCAACTGCATGCCGCGATTCCTGTACATCGAACGCGACCCGCTGACCGAGGAACAGGACTATTTCTTCGATATCCAGTTCCGCAATGGTAACCAGCGCCGCCAGATTGCCCTGGACGGCAGTTGTCTGGAATCCGCCAGCAGTTTCAACAAGGCGCTACTGAACAAGACCAGCGGCGGTACCTTTGACGGTGACAGCAAGGCGCTGAAGCAGCTGAAGGAAGACTGGTTCGACCACAAGACCGTGGAGATCACCCGCTGCCGGTTTGTCGGGTATGACAAGGACACCGGCGTCTATGTATTCCCGGAGTTTGGTTATTACCAGGGGCGCTACATCCCGAAGAACAAGAGCGGCTTTATAGATGCCGGTAAACACCGGATCAAAACC
The DNA here is from genome assembly GCF_039540975.1 of Kistimonas scapharcae. NCBI lineage: Bacteria > Pseudomonadati > Pseudomonadota > Gammaproteobacteria > Oceanospirillales > Endozoicomonadaceae > Kistimonas > Kistimonas scapharcae. The sequence continues at coordinate 53,225 of NZ_BAABFL010000117.1, read as the reverse complement.
CGTGTCACCACGGCCATCGTCCATATGGAGCACAACGACCAGCTGAACGAAAGCTGGATAGGAGACTTCCACCATGCATTCGGTGACAACGGCCTGATCGTCATGGCCTGGTGGCTGATGACCCTGTTCGCTGAGCAGATTCGCGCCAGACATCAGGACTGGCCGTTCATGGAGCTGACCGGCGACCCCGGCACCGGCAAGACGACGCTGATCAAATTCCTGTGGAAATGCTGTGGCCGTATGGATGACTACGAAGGGTTTGACCCTAACAAGTCGTCCATGGCTGGCCGTTCCAGAAGTCTGGAGCGTTACAGCAACCTGCCGGCGGTGGTCATTGAGGCCGACCGGGCAGACAAGGACAGCATCCGGAAAAAGTCGTTCGACTTTAACGAGTTCAAGGACTTCTACAACGGCGGGATCATCCGTACCACCGGCGTGAAGAACGGCGGCAACGAAACGGTGGAACCGCACTTCAAGGGCGGGGTGCTGATTGCCCAGAACGCCAGTATTGAATCCGATGATGACGCGGTCATGGAACGGATCGTCCACTGCCATTCCACCAAGGCGCACCACAAGGCAGGGACAAAAAGCATCGCCACCCGGCTGGCGCGCATGAAAGGCGACGAGCTGGGCGGATGGCTGCACAAGGCGCTGACCCAGGAGAAAGCCATTCTGGAAGTGTTCGCCCAAAAGGCGCAGACCGTGGCTGATTCCTGGCACAACCGTGACCACACGGTGCGCGACCGGATCGTGGAGAACCACGCCAAGATCGCCGCCGGGGTCTGGTGCCTGCAGAAGCTGTTTCCCCGTTATATGACTGATGACAAATGTCAGCATGTCGAGCGTGTTTTGTGGGACATGGCCGGCACACGGGAAAGAAGGATCAAATCCGACACCGTTCTGGTGGAACAGTTCTGGGAGTACTTCGAATTCCTTAATTACCGGGAAACGGAAGATTTCGACGGATCAAAGGTTATGTCCGAAACCCTGAACCATTCAGGGAGCCATGACCTGATCGCCATTCACCTGCAGGAATTTGAAGCGGCCGTGTCCGCTTACAAGCTGGAGCGCCTGCCATACCGGGAACTGAAAAAGCAGCTGCCCAGCTGTATTTCCCACCCGTTCCTGGGCTGCAGGAACGTGAAAAGCCAGATCCTCGGGGATAGAAAAACAAAGTATTGCTGGGTGTTCCAGCGGGAGCCGAACAAATGAGCCGAAGCACTGCCAGCGGGTGTTCCTGCGGCCCTGCCGAACATGCCTCCCAATTCTTGGGGGTATGTCGGAAAGACCGCACCAACCGCACCACTACAGGTAAAACCGGCCTTAGCCCAGTAATGACGCGGGTTTCAGGCGATTTCAAAAACCGCACCATTTGTGAACCAGAAGTGAACCGGTTCAGGTACCAGACTGAACCAAAAAGTGAACCAGTAAGAAATAAAAACTCTTTAAAAATCAACGTGGTGCAGTTTTTGGTTCAGTCTGGTGCGGTTTTTGACCGCACCACGAAAACCCAGACAGGACGCGGGCTGCAGCGGAATTTTCACTACTGGTTCAGTTGGTGCGGTCTTTCCGACATACACCCACAAAAAATGGCTGTCTGAGGGGGAAAAGGACATGCAATACAACATCAGCAGAGATCAGCACGAACAGCTGGAGACTGACCGCCGGGACAGTCTGGCCCGTTACCTGGTGAACCAGCCACGCCAACGCCAGGCCACGTTCCTGAAGGCCATGAAAAGCGAGGCATTACGGAATGACATATGCGATCGCATGCGCCGGGAACTGTCCCTGCAGATCGCCCGCATGGAACCCAACGTCCGCCGGCTGCGACTGGCAAGACTGCGCGATTCCCTGCGCGGTTCCCGGAACGACCTGGCGTTTTACCAGGACATCCTGACCCGGTTCAGTGACCACATCGACCGGGGGGAAGGCACCCATGGCTGATTCCGTGGCATTCCTGGCCCGTCGTTATCCGTCGCTGGACATGGCCAAGGTGCAGATCCTGATGGTGATCGCGGATAGCCCCGGCCTGTCCGTCTGCGACATCGCCCAGGAACTGGGGGAACCGTCCCACCACATCCAGTTCCATGTGGCGATGCTGGCCGTGGGCAAGCGGGGCCGGGAGAAACACGGCATGGGTCTGGTCTATTCGACCCGGGATATGTTCGACAAGCGTCGCGTGAACCTGCAGCTGACCGAACAGGGCCAGCGGCTGATGCGTCACCTGAAACCACTGACAGGATCGAAACGATGAGCAGTAACGAACACACCCAGCACCGCCAGCAGATGGCGCTGATGGATATCGGAGGTCTGGCCATGACCATGGCGCAGGAACTCCAGGAGCTTTACGACGAATCCGTTCAGCAGGGCCAGCCGCTGGAGTCTGTCCGCGCGCTGATTGCTGACTGGAAAAAGGTGTACCGGCGTCACCGTGAAACCGCCGGCTTATAAAAGGAGCAATAACCATGGTTTTCAAACAGACCCCCACCGTGCAGGAGTACGCGCAATCTGTCGCTGAACTGCTGTCACTGGCGAAACAGCACTGCGGCGGCAGCCGTGTGGCGGCCCAGGTGCTGCTGAGTGCCTACAACGGCGAGGAATGGCAGCTGAACGTGGCCGACCTGTGCGTGCTGGACATGGACAACCTGACCCACGCGCTGAAGGTCATGACCGGCCGCGCCATCTATCGCCGGGAACCGCAGGAACTGGTGGTCGATGGGGACAACCACTTCCAGGCACTGGTGCAGGACTGGAAACGGTTCCACATCCACAACCGCTGGAAGACCACCTGTTTCAACTGCGACGGCAGCGGCGTGGATTACGAGGACGACGAAGGGGAAATCGAAATCACCTGTATGAGCTGCCACGGCAAAGGCGTGATCGCCGAGGTCAGGGAGTTTTGATGGTGACGGTCAGGGTTCCGACCATGGACGGCGACACCCTTCACACGGAACCAGGATACAACAACCGCCGGGGCGTGACGGAGCAGATCCCGGGCATCAACACCACCAGGCACTGTCCATGCGAATCGTGTCATCTGAGAAAGGAATGCAAAGCGGAATGCGTGACCTTCAAGCATTGGCTGACGAAATCACCGTAAGCCGGAAAGGACAACGCCCCGGGGCGGCCACCCCGAGGCGCTGGAGTACCCACACACAATATGGAGTCAAGACCATGAACCATTTCCAGGAACAACGCTACCTGAGATCAGAACAGCGCATTCGCAAATGGCGGCGCGAGTACCTGATCCATTGTACCAGACAGCGGGCACCGCTCCAGCGTCTGCTGGGACGGCTGGTTCCCGCCTGGGGCCACGCATGAGCCGGGCGGAACGATTCGCCCACGGGATCACCGGCGCCGTACTGGCGCTGGTGTCCACCGGTGCGCTGGTGCTGTTGCTGGCCAGCCTTCCTATGGGGCGGATCGAAACCCTGATGGCAGGGGCTGCCGGGGTGGCGCTGCAGGGCTGCCTGTATTTGTTCGCCCGTGGCCGTGGGATCACCTGCCGGACATTGTCCGTGGTGCTGCTGGCGGTATCCGTGGCGGCGTCGGTGGCGTTCATGGAACAGGCGTGGCGGCTGTACGGGGAACAGGCCCGTCGCCAGCAGGTGCAGGCCGGTGACGATGACTTCCTGGTGCGCCAGCTGAAGCAACAGCTGGACAGCCTGCAACAGGCCATCACCGTGCGACTGGCTACGGCGGAGCGTGACACCGGCGGACGTTACACCACCCGGGGGCTGGATCAGCTGGACACTGTCCGGGAACTGGAACAGCAACGCGGCGCACTGCTGCAGCAGCTGAGGCAGTCACGGCAACAGGCCGGAGACACCGCCGCCGACGGCAGCCTGCAGGCATTGCTGGATGGCGCGCCACGGCCGGTACGGCTGGCGGTGTTCAGCCTGCTGGCGGTGCTGGTTGACCTGTGCGCCCTGGCGGCGCTGAACCGGGTGCGACCGGTGCCGGAAACCGTGGCCGGTGAACACTGCCGCAGCACTGAAGCAGACGACACCCGACTGCTGCAGCAGGAGGATGACCGCTGCCCGATCGAGCAGATCGAGGCGCGGATACTGGCCGGCGATTTCGGCAACCCGCCCAGCAAGCGCATGGCGGAATCGGAAATACAACAGGCGTTTGAACGGCTGGCGGAGAAAGGCCGGCTGGTGAAGACATCGCAACGATTCGAACTGGTGGAACCATGACCGAAGAACAGGAGGAACGCATGCTGCAACACGTTCTGCAACTGCACTTAGCCAACAAGGGCGTTGACGACCAGATCGCCATGCTGGGCCGCCGGATCATCGACCTGACCGACGCCGTCCATGCGGCGCGGCTGGAACTGATCAGCGAAACCGGACGCCTGGTAGTTGAGGTCAACCGGACGGAATCCGATGTGACCTTGCGGATCGCCAGCCACTGACAGGAGGCGGGCGGCCTGGCCGCCCGTAATAAACGCATGAAAAACGACAACGACCTGCTGGCGCTGAAACTGAAACTGGACGCCCTGCGGATGGTCCGCCCGAACAACCCGGCGCAGCACCGGGAACAGGTGAAACAGATCATCCAGACCGGTGCGCTGATCGAATTGCTGGAAACCGTCCACACCCATGGCGTCAGCCTGGTGCATTGAGGGAGAGGAACAAGAAATGATCGTCGTAAATGATGGTAACAACCTGGTGTTTGATGAGAACAGCAACGACTGCGAGCTGCATATCGCGCAAAGCCAGGGGCAGCTGTTCGCCTTTATCCAGTGCATCGACGCATCGCTGGAGCGGTATCAGGCCGGTGACTACCGGATGACGAAACGTTACTGGGGGCGGTTTGACTGGAGCGACCAGGAACACTGTATCCGGGAAATTATGCACAGCGGGGGCAAGTGGCAGAACTTGCCGTAATAAAGGAAGGGCACCGGCCAGCCCGGTGCATTGAGGGTTAAAAAATGAATGCAGAAAAGAAAGAAAATACATACAAAAGTGCATTGACCATAGATCAATTAATGATGGTAGAAAAAGGATTATTCATTCTGAAAAATTATTTAGAGGATAGTGTGAAAAGATGCAAAGAGATTGGACTTGATTCGTTTAGAGAAACTCATGAAAAAGAATTGAAGGTGGTTAATCATCTACTGAAAAACAAATTCGAAATTTGGATGTGAATGAAAGATGGCACCGGCCAGCCCGGTGTCATCAATCAATAGAAGCGGGAAAAGGGTTAAAGATGATAAGAGCACGATTCAAAGCCAATGCAGACGACTATCGCCCAGTGAATTGGCCGGTAAAACATCCCTATTGGTGCAGCGGATACACTGAGGATTATTCGATTATTGTCGCTTATGCGGACAATGAAGCCGAGATCCTGAAGAACTGGCCGGAAGCGGAAGACATCCAGGCGGAAGTTGTCACCGAATACCGTTTTACTGATCGGTTCCCGAAGCCTGAATGGTTTGAAGTGGAGATTTAATAATGAACATGAAAAACGTAAAACCGATTGATGATCTTGAACTGTACGAGTTGATTGTCGCGGCCTATCCGGATCGGTTTGATGAGAATTCGGAAAACTGTATCTGGGATGAGGTAATGGAGTTTGCCGAAGAACAATTCGGTGACCTGGATAACGTGTGTGAATTGCTGGGGCGTGTGGTACTGCTGACATCCCCACTGGGTTCTGCCATTACCGGAGAACTGGCGCACTGCCTGGGTAAAGTCGAAATAAGAAACGGTCAGGCCCACATGACTGCGGCGGTGCAGCGTCGTGTGTCCGCCTAATTGATATGCGCCGTCTCGATTAATAGGAGCAAAAAAAATGTCAGATGTATTTTATAAGTTTATACCGCAAACTGCGGATTTCGACACGCTGAAATATGAAGATGCTGCCTGGGTAACTGATGATGAGTTTCCGGGAATGGAAAGCCTGTGCATGTTGATCACAGGGTTTGAGCGTCCAGACGGAGAATGGGTGTCGCTTCGTTACTACGAAACAAAAGACAGAGCCGTTTTTGCAGCGCAAGAAGAAATAAAAGAACACATTGAAAAACTGAAGACGTTTTTATTGGAAGAAGCTGCATAACCCATAGCTAACCAGACCGCCAGTTGCTGCGGTCTGGTTTAAGTGTGTTGGAGACAACAATGAAACTAAACGGTAAAGAAAGAGAAGCCGCAGAGTTCCTAAAAGAATTTGCTGACAACCTGCTGGCAGGCAAACCAACAAGTTACAAAAAGCCTATCGTCAATCATTTAAAGCAAATGGGTATTGATCTGCAGTTCATTTCTCACAAGAAAGTTAAAAGTCTGGTAAGAGGGAAAGAAGATTATTTCCCATGGCAGATAACTAATGCTCCATGGTATATAAAGGGATGCGAGTCGAAAACGTATCTACCCTTTCAGATTAAAGAACTGAAACAGGTGAAAGATCATGAACAAAATTGATAGTGTTTTTGTCGAATTGTCGGACGAAATTAAAGACCAGTTTTTTGCGTGTTTTAATCACTATTGTGAGAAAAAAGGAATTACGCCCGAGGAATTCAAAGTGAATATTCATCTTTATGAGCGTGATTTATTACAGTTGTGGGGGCATCACTGCATGCTTTTGGATACTGGTGATAAATGTTACGGAAAGCTTGTTTATTCAGAATAAGCCAAAAGCGCATAACGCCAGCAATACAGGCCGCCCGTCAGGGAGGTCTGTGTGCTTGCGATTGTTAGGGATTTTTCCAAAATTTTTGGTTATCCTCGGAGAGGTATTCTAATGAGTCTAGCCTTTTAATAAGAACAAAATATTTTGTCGAATAATATTGATACATTGTATCTTCAGAACATAGTTTATCGTATCGTTGTACTATTGCCGCCAATAGCAATAAGTTAATATCCGCTTTCATCATGATCTCCTGCCCCATAATAGCAACCCATTCATCGTTACCTTTGCACGGATCACTTTTTTTAAGCAGATGATCTTTATAAGTAAAATTAAAAAAATCAAGTAACAGCAAATCCCGGTGCTCATAATTTCTGTCTTTAAATTTGACAGTAAGATTGTGCCTCATTAGATCTTTTTCGAGATTTTCTTCAGACTTGCTCAAAACAACTTGTAGTGAGTTTTTCTGTGATTCCAGCTCGCTGTGTTTTAGCTGCTCTTGTTGAACATGCAAAGTTTTCAATAACGCAGCAAACGCTAAAGCTGAAATCAATGGCCCAAGTGTCCCAGATAAATAGGCGCCATAAGACGCTAGAAATTCTGTGCTGGTAGACAGCGCAGGGAAATCTAGGAATGGAAAAGCTATTAACGCCAGCATTGCTAGTACACCAGCGCCAATTAATATCTTATAAAAGGTCATTATGTATTCCGAAAACCTAACACCGTAATATAACTCAAATGCCGGAATATCAAGCACTCCGGCATTATTAACTAAAACGAGAAATATCGTTTTTCCTACCGTTATAGTTTCTGGTTAACCCTTCCGCTTAACCACAGCCGCCAAATCCTGCCTTAACTGCCGTATTTCTTCCAGCAACAGATGAAACACGTCGTCTTTCTGGAAACTGGCTTCCAGCCGTGTCAGCACTTCTGCGTTGATCGACCGGTGGTTCTTGCGCGCTTCACGCGCCACCTGCTGGCGGATCTTCTCCGGCACCCGCAGGCTGAAGATGGGCAGATCCCGACTCATGCCACACCCCTTTGCTATCACCGTGATAGTGCCAGCGTAAACCTAAGCTATCCTTTGTCGTTAATATCACGGTGCTATCACGGCAACGTCGTTTAACCATCACAGGCATAACACCATGGTCTATCTTGTTGGATCACCGAACGGACACCCGGAAGACAATCCCATGACAGAAGACAAAACCCTGAAAGCCCTGCGCGCCCTGATCGACGGCCCGCTGATGGACCCGGGCACGGCCATGACCATAGATGTCATCAACAACCGCCTGCGGGTGATCAAGCTGGTCACCAACAACCCGATCATTGATCACGAACCGGTGGACAGCCGGATGGAAACCGCCAGCATTCTGGTGGAGTTGTTGCGACTGATCAAAGAGGAGATCCCGCCGGGGAAAGTGACGGAGCAGGCCAACAAGGGGATGATCTACCTGCTGGATCTGATCCACAACCTGCTGCAGATGGATACCACGGAAATACAGGTGGAACGCTACGGGGATGAAAGCAAGGCGGAAGTGATCACCGGTTAAAATTGCTGATCAACGCCTGGCGCTGATCGTGGGGTAGGGCGCGTAGCATTTCTTCCAGCATGCCGTTCATCTTTTCCAGTGGCGGCTGGACATCGTGCTTGTGGGACAGGGACATCACGAACCGGGACAGGCATTTGCTGTTCGTGCAGTCACAATAGAGTTCGCGGACGGTATCAGACTGGAACTGGCTGCTGCGGACCAGCGCCTTGGCACGGCAATGGGGGCAATAAACGCGCATTTCCTTGTCATCCCTGCATATAAATAGCATGAATGGGTATTCTAACCCTATAAGCTAATTATATGCAGGTTTAAACCGTTTGTTCACGCCGCATCCATCGCCGGAAAATTGAACGTGAACTGCGCCCGGGCAGGCAGCTGGCTGTTCAGGTCTTCGAATGGCTGGGCCATGGGCATCACTTCCGTTTCCACGTAGACGCCCTTGATCTTTTCAATGTCACCGAACCCGCCATTATTGTCCGGTTTGATCCCGGCCAGTGCCGGGGGAACACGGTGCGCCACCACCACATCGTCGGCGGAAATGTTCTTGATCCGCTCGAATTCATCTTTCTGGCTGATGTCGCCGACCGGGATCAATTGCACCGCCTTTTCCTTGCCGCCGGGAATGTTGATGTACATCGAGCGGAAATTCCCCGCGCCCTTGCCGTTGGCGATCTGTTCGGTCAGCGCCTTTTCCGTTTCCGGGTCGATCTGTTCGTCACTGGTGTAAAGGATATAACCCAGGTGGCTGCCGTTCTGGAAATACCGGCGGCGGAACAGGGTGGCGTCTTCATTCAACAGGATGGCCTGCATGGCGCACAGCCATTCCGGGATGCCGTAGATCTGCTGGGTGGTGTCGTATTCCGCCACATGCAGGACTTCCCCTTCATCAAATTCCACCAGGTCATGGGACAGCCCCGGCTTCAGCATGGCGTACCGGTTCTTTTTCTTCATCCGTCGCATGTTCAGCGCCGGCAGGTGCACCAGCCGGGAAACCATGCCGCCATAGGTCTGGATCATCTTGAAATACGCATTCCCGAACACCCCGTAGTCCAGCGCCGCCGCACGGAAATCCCGCAGGCTGATGGCGGTCGAGGGCTGGAAATACCGGGACAGGATGTTGCGTTTGAAGAACAGACAGCTGCCGTGGTGGGCATTGGCAAAGCGCATCCGCGACAGCCCGGCCATGTTCACCGGCGGTTCATAGTAGCGTCCGCCGATATCCGTGAAGGTGCCCAGGTAATCCAGGATACGGCCACCCAGCACCGGTTCCGGTTCGCCGAACTTGAAGGATTCCACCACCATTTTTCCGGTGCGTTTTTCGGGCAGTTTCATCAGTGCGTTGTCGGTCATGGTTTATTCCGGTATCAGGTAACGGGATTGGCGGCGGTTCTGGAAGTCCAGCCGTTCATTCATCAGCGCGTGCATCAGCGACCAGGCGGCGTCCGCGTGGCCGGTGCGTTCGGAACGATCCGCCACGTAGGTCAGCTGGCCGCTGCCGGTGGTTGTGCGGCGGATGGACATAAAGCCCGCCGGAATGTCGGACCAGCTGGCGTCGTACTGCAGGCGGCCGTTGCTGATCACGTCCTTTGCCTTCAGCACCAGCCGGGTTTTGGTTTCCACGGAATAGACGATGGGTGTCGCCGCCGGGTAGAAGTTCTTGACCAGTTCGAACACCCCTGTGCCGGGGCCGGTCACGTCAATGCCGATGTACTGGACATTGTATTTTTTGGTCAGGTCATGGATGGACGCCGCCTGGTAGGCCCACGCGGCATTCTGCAGGGTGATCTTTTCCAGCACCCGGAAACGGCCGCCATTCTCCAGCGGCGGGGCGACCACGGTAATGGTGGCGCCATCCCGTGTCCGGCTGGGGTCGTAACCGATCCACACCGGCCGGTTCCCGAAGGGGCGTTCCATGTCCGGCTTGAAGTCCCGCCATTCCGCCCGGTCCACGGCGCAGGGTTCCAGCATTGCCAGGGTGAATTCGCTGGCGCTGTCGTCGATGAACTGGCATTCAAACAGCTGGGCGAATTCGTCGGGGCCATATTCCAGCTGCAGCTGTTCGATGTCGAACAGGTCACAGCCGCCGGCCTCGGCGTCATGGATGGTAATAATTTTCCGGTACTGGCCATCCGGGCACAGGATGCCGGACTGCAGTTCCTTGAACCCCGGCATGGATTCCAGCGGCTGGTTCAGGCGCCGCTTGCGTTCATTGAACTGGTCCATGCTCCAGAACGGATACGCCGTGTGGGACATCGCGGACGGCGTACTGAAATAGGTTTTCCGGTATTGCTTCTGGGTGGCCATGGCGCTGGCCACGGTGTTCAGCCGGGTGAAGTGCGGTATCCAGAAATATTCGTCCATATAGGTGTCGCCATGGTACGACTGGGCGGTGGCGCTATTGGTGGACAGGAAATAAAGCGTGGAGACACCCGCATCGGAATGGATCTTGATCTTGTCCCGGCCTTTCAGTTCACAGTCGAACCATTCCTGGCTAAAGCCCTGGATGTAATCGCGGAAAGTATCTGCCTGCGCCCGGGAGGCGGACAGGAATATTTTGTTTCGGCCTTCCAGCAATGCGTCGGCGAAAGCTTCCCTGGCGAAATAATACGTCGCACCGATCTGGCGGGATTTCAGCAGGTTCCTGATCCGGTGAACACGGGCATCCCATAATTCCGTTTGATAACGAAACAACCCATCAAAAAACTTTTTCTTGATAACGTCCGCATCAATGCCGGAGAAATCATTTTGTTTTTTCTTTTCCCTTGCCTTGCGTCGTCTTGCCGGACGGCTTTCCTGATCGTTATTAACATCGGAATCATTCGCCGGTTCCATGGACTGTTTTTTTACGGTTTGTTTGGTGCGGGTGTAAATCGCATTCAACCGGTCAATGGAGGTAATAAGGTTTTCGATTTCCTTAAAATGGGCATCGGTTTTTGATTCCATGCCGAACAACACCGCCAGCCGTCGGGAGGCTTCTTCCAGCGGTGTTTCCGTCTGTAGCAGATCATCCCAGGAATAGCGGTTTATCCAGCAATAGACTGTCCGCCGGGGTACGCCGGTCTGTTTTACGATTTCCGGCACCCGGTAACGGCGCAAATATAATTTTCTGCAAAGGTCTATTGTTTCGTCTGCATAAGCCATGCTGTCAGTTTATTATTCAAACGACAGGAAAAAACGAAGTTTGATTATTGGTAATGTGTGGTTTGTTAATTAACAAGAAACCACAAATACGATTCATTGAATCGCGCCATTTGTCGGCTTATGTTCGATTTAACACATTTATTTTTGTTTTGTTGAATCAACAGGCCGGACAATAAAATGCTTTTAACGCCATGGGTCACCCTCGGAAAAGCCGGGCCGACAAAAGACGGCCGCGAAATCACCGAGCAGGATTTGAAAGACGCCGCCGAATCCTACGACCAGGAAACCTACACGGCGGTGATCAATTCCGACCACATGCTGAGCTGGTACGGTAATTTCGGCACGGTCCAGCAGGTGCGCCTGGGTACGGCAAAAGATGGCGCCACCTGCCTGCAGGGTCAGCTGTCGCCCAATGTCCGACTGGTGGAGATGAACCGCAACGGCCAGCGGCTGTTTCCGTCCATGGAACTGCAGAAGAATTTCGCCAACACCGGCAAAACCTACCTGGTGGGTCTGGCGATGACGGACGAACCGGCCAGCCTGGGCACATCCATGATCAAGTTCAGTGCTCAGATGCAGGAACGAAACATCTACATGGCCGAACCGGCCGCCGAACATATCACCTTTACCCCAGAGCAGAGCAACGCAGCGCAAGCCACGGACGGCACTTCCCCCGCTGAACCCGATGACACCCGGAACCTGCTGCAGAAATTCATTTCCCTGTTACGCAACGAGCCGGAGGCCCCTTCCGGTAGTGACACCGACCAAGAGGACGACGACACCATGAAACCGGAACAGTTCACCGAGCTGAAACAGCTGTTTACCGACCAGAACGCGGCCTACAGCGCCCGGATCGACCAGCTGATCAGCGCCATGAAGCCCGGCAACGACGACGGCGCAGAAGGCAGTAACGAAAAACAGGGCGAAGACGGTGACACCGGCAACGACCAGTTCACCACCCTGAAGACCGAGATCCAGACCCTGACCGGCACTGTCACAGCGCTGCAGGCCGAGCTGGCGACATTCAAGCAGGAAAAGCCCGGCACTGAGGTTCCCGAAGGAACCGGCGGCGGCACGAAAGCATCGTTCGTCTGACACGGCGCAGCAGGGCGAGGGCAGAAACGAATTCCGGACAGATCAAGGATTAAGCAATGAAACCAAGAACACGCGAACAGTTTAACGCCCTGCGCGCGGCCATGGCCGAGTCATACGGGGTAACGGAACAGGATGTGAAAGAGTGTTTCGCAGTTTCCGAACCCATGGAAACCCGCCTGAACACCGCCATCCAGGATTCCAGCGAATTTCTGCAGCGGATCACCATGCTGCCGGTGACAGATCGCAAGGGGCAGGCGGTGACCATCGGCGTCCGCAAGCCGCTGGCGAAACGCACCAACACCACTAACAAGGACCGTTCGCCCACCCAGATGGGTTCCCCCGAAGGGCTGGAATATATCTGCAAACTGACCGAATTCGATGTGGCGTTCTCTTATGACCTGCTGGACGCCTGGGCACGGTTCGACAATTTCATGGCCCTGTACATGGCGCAGGTATACCGCCGCATTGCGCTGGACCGCATCCTGGTGGGCTGGCACGGCACATCCGCTGCGGCTGAGACTGACCCTGGCACCAATACCAACCTGGAAGACGTGAACATTGGTTGGCTGCACCTGTTGAAGACGCACAAGCCGGAACACTACCTGACCGAGTCAACGGCCAGCAGCGGCAAGATCACCATCGGCGCCGCCGGTGATTACAAGAACCTGGACCAGCTGACCTACGACGTTTACAGCATGATCCCGGACGCCCAGCGCACTGGCGCGGAAGTGGCCATCGTCGGCCGCCAGTTGGTAGCCAACGACATGGGCAAGGCATTGGCCAGCCATGCGCAGCAGCCAACGGAAAAGGGCCAGATCCTTGTCCTGGACAAATCCTACGGCGGCCTGCCCACCATCGTGGTGCCCGGTTTCCAGGAATCCGGCGTCATGGTCACCGACACCGAGAACCTGGCGCTCTACTACCAGGAAGGCAAGTCCCGCCGCCAGCAGATGGACAACAGCAAGCGCAACCAGGTGGAAGACTACATCAGCAGTAACGACGCCTACATGATCGAGAACCTGGACGGGATCGCGGCCATCGAGGCGGCAAACGTCGAGTTCAAGGAAACGGCGTAAGGCTGACAGGCTGACCACAGGCAACACGGGAGAGGGAGAGACGCAATGACGACACCGGCCATGGCTTTCCGCCAGCGCATGCTGGAACAGAAACAGGCAGAACAGCAGCGCCAACGGGTGGCCGCACTGGAGGAAACCGCCATCGAGGTGGCCGCCAGTGACTATTCCGCCTTCCAGCGCCTGCAGGCCAGCCTGGAGAAAGACATGAAACGGCTGTCGTCTTTCCCGTCCGGTACGCCCCGCAACACGGTAAAAAACGATGAACTGCTGCCGGTCTACCTGCCGGTGGTTCAGGAATACATCGACCAGGGCGAGCTCTACACCAACCCTGTGCTGGTCATGGTCATGATCTGGTTGTTCGATTGTGGCCGGGTCACCGAGGCCCTGGCCATTGCCGGTGTCGCGGTGGAACAGAAACAACCCATGCCGGAGTGGTACAAGCGCAACCTGCCCACCTTCGTGGCGGACACCGTGTTCGAGTGGGCCGACGGCGAAGCCGCCCGTGGCAACCCCGTGGAACCGTATTTTTCCGAGGTTTTCCAGCGCCTGACTGATGAGCAATGGCCCGTACCGGATGTGACCCGCATGCGGTTTCACAAGCTGGCGGGCAACCTGACCCGGGACAAGGGCGAGCACGAACAGGCGCTGGAATATTTTCTGATGGCCCAGCAGCTGGACCCGAAACGGTCCCAGGTGAAAACGGTCATCAAGGAGCTGCAGAAGCACCTGCAGCAGACAGAGACAAAGGCCAGTCCTGACCGGGGACAGACTGCGCCTTAACCGACCCTCCCCGCAGCAGGCACCTGGCCGGCGATCAGCGACGGTATCCGAAACGCTGATCACAAGGCCAGGCCCGCCTGCCCTAATTCACGACAGGAGCCCGGGACGACATGAGCCTGAGTTTTGCCGGATCACCGGCGCCGGATGTGGCTGAACTGAAACTGGTCAATGATCCGTTCTATCCGGACATCGACATGGCCACGTTCCAGACGCTTTACCGCATTCCGGCGGAGTACGGCCCGGACCTGATCGAACACCAGCTGGCGCTGGCCATCACCCGGGTGAACGACAGCCTGGCGTTCTGGCAGATCGACCAGGTCGAATCGGGTTATCCAACGCTGGGCGACGTGCCGGCGCAACAGATCAACGGCGAATCCGCCAAGGTGCAGCAGTACCGCCGGGCGGTGTTCTGCGAGTGCAAGGCGGAGATCCTGAAGGAATTCGAAACCGCCGAGCGCAAGCCGGTGGCCGAGAACCTGGCCAAGACCGGCGAGGAAACCGAGGACAAGTACCGGACATTCGCCAACCACGCGATCCGGCAGATGTGCAGCCTGCGCCGCATCGGGGTCCATACGGTATGAGCAAGCTACAGCAGATCACTGCCGACCTGGAACAACGCCTGCCACTGCTGAATATCAAGAAAGAGCAGTTCGAGAGCTGGCAGGAGGACGGCACCCTGGAACCCGGTGGCCGTCAGGAAACCGAACAGGGCGTGCACCTGCTGGACTGGAAATACCGAGCGGTCCTGTGCTTCGAGCGTATCCCCGCCCGTCATGCCGGCCTGCTGCTGGCTTTCGTGCAGGCATGGCTGGATGACAACGACCCGGATCGGGAGAACAGGCCGCTGCCTTCCCCGGAAGGGCAGATCGACATGGACGACAAGCACAAGCTGGCGGACGTGGAAATCACCGTGGAATTCATCGACCCGGTGTATGTGGTGGAAGACGACAACGGCCTGATTGATTGGGACGGCAGGAAATGGACGTTCGGAACCTATGACCTGTGGATCGCCGAAGCCGCCGTGGTAGGCCACAACGCTGACCTGCAGGAGCCGGCGCCATGACCCTGAAGGTGACGCTGGACGGCGACTTCACCCTGCGCCAGCAGCTGCAGGCCCTGCGCCTGACCCCGGCCAAGCAACGCCGGTATCACCAGCTGATGGGGCGCGAGGTGATCAAGGCCAGTCGTGGCCGGATCAAGGGCCAGCGCGACCTGAACGGCCAGCCCTGGGCAGCCCGCAAGAACGGCAGAAAACGCATGCTGACCAAGATCATGCGCGGCAGGAACGTGAAGGTCTACGCCGGCAAGGACAAGGTGACCGTCACCTGGCCCAACCGGCTGATGGGGCAGATCGCCCGCCGCCAGCAGGATGGCATCGCCGAACCGATGACCGCCCGGCGCATGGCGAAGATCCACGGCGAGAACCGCCCCGGCGAGGAAGCCACCGCCGCACAGGCCAAGGCGCTGAAAGCGGAAGGGTTCAAGGTGTACGCCGGCAAGTACAAGAGCGGCAAGACCAAAACCCGGCGCACATCACAAAAGTGGATCAAAGAGAACATGAGCAAGGCGCAGGCCGGACTGGTGCTGCGCCTGATGCGGGAAGAACAGGTCAAGACCCAGTGGGACATCCCGCTGCCGGAACGCAGTTTCCTGGGCCTGTCCGACACGGAACGGGCCGGGGTGGGCCGCGAGATATTAACCAGGCTAACCACTGAAGCCGCAACCCAATCAGGAAAACGAGGCTGACGACATGGCAACCGGACAGGTAAACGTAAACAACATCAACAGGAACCAGGGATCGTTCCCCGACATCGAACGTCAGTTCCTGTATATCGGTGTGGGTGGCAACGCCGCCAACAACGACAAGCTGCTGCCCCTGTCAGGCGACAGTGACCTTGACGCCCTGCTGGGCAATGATGCCAGCGACCTGAAAACCCAGCTGATTGCCGCGCGCCAGAACGCCGGGCAGAACTGGCAGGCGTACGTGATCCCTATCGTCCAGGACGGTGACTGGGAAGCCGCGCTGGACAGCGTCATGGAAAAACCCCACGACCTGGACGTGGAAGCGGTGGCGGTCTGCACTTTCCCGGCTGACAAGGCGGCGGTGGAATCGGCCTATGCCAAGATGGAAGACATCCGCTCCCGGTTTGCCCGGTTCATGACCTGCCACATGGCGGTGCCCGGCATCGCCGCCGATGAGGACTGGACCGCCTATCTGGCGAAAATCAAGGCGCTGAACAACGGCGTCGCCGCCAACCGGGTCAGCCTGGTGCCGCAGCTGCATGGCAACAACCTGGGCGTGGTCACCGGCCGCCTGTGCAACCGGGCGGTCAGCATTGCCGACACCCCCATGCGGGTGAACACCGGCCCCCTGGTGGGACTGGGCGATGATCCGAAGGACAGTGCCGGCACCCCCCTGACCATGGGCATCATCACCGAACTGTCCAAGGAGCGTTTCAGTGTTCCCCAGTGGTATGCCGGTTATAACGGCATGTACTGGGCGGACCACATGATGCTGGACAACCCCGGCGGCGACTTCCAGGTATATGAAAACATCCGGGTGCTGGACTACCTGGCGCGCCGTGTCCGTGTGCTGGCCATCGGCAAGATCGCCGACCGCAGCCTGAACAGCACGCCGAAGTCCATCGCCTTCAACACCACCTATTTCATGCGGCCGCTGCGCGAGTCCAGCCGGTCCACGGAGATCGGCGGCCAGCCGTTCCCGGCCATGATCCAGCCGCCTGAAGACGGCGACATCGTGATCACCTGGATTTCCCTCACAGAGGTGGAAATCTACATCCAGGCCGCGCCCTATCAATGCCCGAAAAAGATCGGCGTCTTCCTGATGCTGGATCTGGCCCGGGGTCTGGAATCTGCCGCCTGAAGGGGTGAACCATGAAAAAACGCATTAACGGAAAATCGTTTGATTTTGACCTGTCCGGGCTGTCCATCCATGTGAACAAGTTCACCCTGGACATCACCGACAACACCGCCACGGCCAAGACCAAGGGCGTGCCGGACGGTTTCACCGACGGCGACGTGGAAGGCGCCGGCGAAATCGAGGTGGATCGCACCAATTTCCGCCTGATCATTGAAGCCGCCAAGAAAAAGGGCAGCTTCCGGGGGCTGGAGCCGTTCGACATCAACGCCTTCGCACAGGCCGGCGACGATGAACTGCGGGTGGAGGCGTTCGGCGCCAAGCTGACCCTTTCCAGCCTGCTGGATGTGGACCCGAACAGTGCGGATAAATCCCTGTTCAAGATCCCCTACATGATCACCAGCCCGGATTTTGTCCGGATCGACGGCGTGCCCTACCTGGCGCCGGACGAAGTTGACAGCCTGATCTGAGGCGGACGGCATGGGAATTAACGCCAGACACTTCCGCCAGTACGTTGTCCGCCCGACCCTGCAGGAAATGGGCATGTGGTCCGAGGCGGCGGAAAACCTGATGATGGGGATCGCCGCCACGGAATCCCACCTGGGCGAGTTCCTGAAGCAGCACAACGACGGTCCCGCCGTCGGGGTGTTCCAGGTGGAGCCCGCCACCGCCGCCGACGTGATCCTGCGCTACCTGGACGAACGGGAAGACCTGGACGACCGCTTCCAGGATGCCTTCCGGCTGCTGGATGACCGGGATCTGGACTGGGGCGACATTTCCCTGGACCGCATCACCGAAAAGCTGGTCACGGATCTGCGCTTCAGCTGCGCGGTGGCCCGTGTCCGCCTGTGGATGGTGCCCGAGCCCCTGCCGGCCGCACACAACATTCCCGGGCTGGCCCGCTACTGGAAGCAGCACTACAACACCGCCGGCGGCAAGGGCACGGCGGAAAAATTCATTCGTGACTACAGGGAGATGGTGGCCTGATGGAACCGCTGACGATCATCAAGGCCGCATCCCTGATCGCTGACATCACCGGCGTGGGCGAATGGATCGGCAAGCTACTGGGCGGCGACAAGGGCGAAACCGTCGCCCGGGAAGTGATCAACCAGGCGCAGGTGCTGACCGGCGCGTCCAGCATGGACGAGGCCATCGCCGTCCTGAATGCAGACAAGGCCAAGGCCCGGGCATTGCGGGAACGGCTGATCGAACACCGGGAAACCCTGATCCGGCTGGCCAACGAAGACCGGCAGAACGCCCGGGCTTTATATGAAAAGAAAAACGCCACGGCGGACAAGGTGGCGGACAGGATCATGAAATGGAACCTGCCGCTGATCGCGCTGCTGGTTTCCGGGTATGTCCTGATTTTTATTTACGTGCCGGAACGTGATCCGGCGGTTCTGGCCAGCAGTGCCCTGACCCTGGTGCTGAAAGGATTACTGGATGAACGCACCACGCTGATCCAGTTCTTTTTCGGCGCCAGCAGCAAGGATGAAGTGAATGAACCAGGCGGCTGACATCTTCACCATCACCGAAACCGGCGCGGCCATCATCGGCGCCGTGCTGATCATGCTGATCGGGATTCTGGTCTGGATCTTCAAGCTGATCCTGAACCACCTGGTGGATCTGGATAAGGCATCCGAAGCCATCCAGCACGAACTGAGCGAACACAAGCTGGAGGTGGCCAAGCACTACGCCACCCGCGTCTATGTCGAGGACGCCATGAAACAGATCATGGCCCGGTTCGACAAGCTGTTCGACGAAATACACAAGGTCCGTAACGAACAATACGCCCGTAAAGAGAAATAACCCGGAGGGACTATGGCAGACAAGACCGGCAAGCGCGTGATCATTACCGCAGGCGAACAGATCCTGCACTTCAGCGTCACGCTGGACGACTTCCACCGCTACCAGAACGAAATGTCCATGGACAACAAGGTGACGCCCAGCAAGAACTTCCTGGCGCGCACCGTTGAAGCGGATGACCAGGCGGTCATGGAACAACTGATCAGTGAAGGCTATGCGCTGGATCTGGCCGCCATGGTGGCCGGTGAGTTCCGCCCCGCGCTGGAACTGTCGGTAAAAAAATAAACGCCGTGGTCACACGGCTGCAGGACGACACGCTGGGTCAGGGCATTGCGCTGGCCCATGCCTGGTTCCCCGGGCGACACATCGACGAAGACGCCATCGGGGAAGCGATCTGGCTGGAGAAACACCGGTCCAGCAACCTGAAAAATTTGGTAACCGAGGCGGTTTGTTCCGCGTTCAAGGGCAGATAAATGTCGGCAGCACTGGAAAAGCTGATGTTCACCGTGGCCATGGTGGACCAGGTCAGCAAACCCATCGCAGCGGTGGACAAGGCCATCGGCGGCATGAAAAAGAATGCCACCGAAGGGTTCAGCGCCATCCAGCAGGGTGCCGTCGGCCTGGTGGCGTCCGGTTTAGCCCTGCAGGGCATACTGGGGCCTGCCATCGAGATGGACCGCGCCCTCGGGGAAGTCCGTTCCCTGGGCGTGGCGGACAAGGAACTGAAAACCCTGACCGCCACCGCGCTGGATTTCAGTATCCAGTACGGCAAAAGCGCCAGCGACTTTGTCCGCTCCAGTTACGACATCCAGAGCGCCATCGCCGGGCTGAACAACGGCGAGCTGGCGAAGTTCACCGAGGCGTCCAACCTGCTGGCCGCCGCCACCAAGGCCGACGCCGCCACCGTCACCAGTTACATGGGCACCATGTACGGCATCTTCCAGAGTGAAGCCGAAGCCATGGGCAAGGCGGAATGGGTGCAGATGCTGACCGGCCAGACGGCCACCGCCGTGCAGATGTTCAAGACCACCGGCGCCGAGATGAGCAGCGCGTTCACCAGCCTGGGGGCGAACGCCCAGTCCGCAGGCATCAGCCTGACCGAACAGATGGCCGTGCTGGGCAAACTCCAGGCGACCATGTCCGGCAGCGAGGCCGGCACAAAATACAAATCGTTCCTGGCCGGGGTGGGCAATGCCCAGACCGCGCTGGGGCTGTCCTTTACCGATTCCGAGGGCAGGATGCTGCCCATGCTCCAGATCATGGAACAACTGCAGGGCAAGTTCGGGGACACCCTGGACGTGGCCGAGTCCGACGCCCTGAAAAAGGCGTTCGGGTCCGAGGAAGCGGTATCCATGATCAAGCTGCTGATGGCCGACACCGCCGGGCTGGCCGCCAACATCGACCAGCTGGGCAAGGTCACCGGCATGGACAAGGCCGCGCAGATGGCCGGCGCCATGGTTGATCCGTGGGAACAGTTCGCCAGTTCCGTGGACGCGGTCCGCGTCGTGTTCGGTCAGGCCCTGCTGCCGGTGATCAATCCGGTCATGCAGGATCTGGCCGCAGGTGGTGCGCAGCTGGCGGAGTGGATGCAGATGTTCCCCAACATCACCCGCTGGATCGGTTATGTCGTTGTGGGGGTGCTTACCCTGTCGGCGGCATTTGCTGCCATGACCATTGCGACAGGAATCACCAAGCTGGCTATCGGAGGAATGAACGCAGTTTTCATGATCATGACCGGTGCAATGAAGGCGCTGCAGCTGGTCACCCTGCTGTGGAACGGTGCGATCTGGCTGGTCAACGCCGCACTGCTGGCCAACCCCATCACCTGGGTGATCGTCGGCATCATCGCGCTGATCGCCGCCGTCGGGGCGCTGGTTTACTGGTGGGATGACCTGAAACAGGCGTTCCTGGACAGCACCTGGGGCCAGGCGATCATGGGCGTGATCGGCAACATCATCAACCTGTTCCGGGGGCTGGGAAAAATCTTTGACTGGGTGATCGAAAAGATCAACCTTATCCCCGGCGTCGAGATCGGCGGGGCGGACACCACCGTCACCGGCACCACCCAGTCCGCCGACGTACCGGCCGGCGGCGTCACCCAGCAGCTGGCCACCGCCGTGGGCGGCAACAAGGCCGGCAGCCAGTACGGCGATATTCACATCAACAGCCAGGAAAGCATGGGCCCCGCCCAGCTGGATGAATGGCTGGCGGTGCAGGGAGGCTGATATGCAGGCGACTGACAACGCGAAATACATCGACCTGACCATTAAAGACGACGACATCCTGCTGGATGCCGCCGGCGTGCCCGTCTACTGCTGGGACCGGGACAGCATCGGGCAGGACCTGCAGCACGCGATCCGGGAGTCCGGCCACCTGGTGGCCATGATCGGCGAGCGGGACCGGGAGGTGCGCCGCCTGCAACTGCAGAAGATCCGCATCCTGGTGGAAGACGACACCCGCATCGTGCCCGGCACCGTGGAACTGGCCCTGCTGACCCCGGGGTTCCCCGGCAACCGGGGGGAATGGCTGCTGTCAGCGGATACCTATGAATTCGGGCCGGTGGAATACAACCTGAACGCAATCGCGGGGCAACAATGAGCAATAACGACACCACGCTGAACCTGGACAACCTGACCCCCGAGGAACAGGCGTTCCGTGACGCCATGGAACAGTCCGGCATACCCACCACCGCCGACGGGCTGAAAGCCGAGTTCCAGAAACTGGCGGACGACGAGGGGCTGAAGTTTTCCAATAACAGCGCCTTTTCCCCGTTCTGGCGCCTGATCACCAGCGTGGCCATCACCCCGGTGCTGTGGCTGATCGCTTTCATTATCCGGTTTGTGCTGCCGCAGTCGTTCGCCAAGTTGGCCACCGATTCGTTCCTGGACTGGTTCGCCTGGGCTTACGACACCGAACGCAAACCCGCCACCGCCCTGAAGGGGGAAATCACCTTCCACCGGGACAGCATCGGCACTGCCCTGACCATCAACGCCAGCACCTGGATCAAGACCCTGCCCATCAATGGCACGGTGTACCGGGTGAAGGTAACGACAGACACCGACTTTCCGGTCAACGCCCCGTCCGCCCGGGTTCCCGTGGAAGCGGAGAAAACCGGCACCGCCTACAACCTGGCAGCCGGTTATTTCACCATCCTGGAAGAACCCGTCACCGGCGTGACCGAGGTCACCAACGCCAACGACTGGATCACCATTCCCGGCGCGGATGAAGAAGACGACAACAGTCTGCGGCTGCGGCTGCGCAACCTGTTCACGGCGCTGGGTGATTACCATGTTGATGCCGTCTATCGCGCCATGATCGCGGAGAATATCGGATTCCGTCCCGACCGCATCTATTTCCGCCACAACGCACCGCGCGGTCCCGGATCGGCAGACGCCTTTGTCCTGTTCGATGCCGGTGTTCCGTCCCAGGGTTACCTGGACCAGGTCAATGACCACATCCGCAACCAGGGCCACCACGGCCATGGCGACGACCTACTGACCCAGGCATTGCCGGAAACCCAGCACGCCATCAGCGGTACGTTCTGGATCAACCCCAACCTGGACAGCGAACAGCAGGCCGCCCTGAAAACCGCCGTGGAACAGTGCATCCGCTGCGCCTTTCGGGAAAACACCGATTACACCGTGACCCAGACCTGGCCGTTCAGCCGTTTTTCCTTTTCCCAGCTGGACAAGGAACTGCACCAGCTGTTCCCGGACCTGCGCAGCATCAAGTGGGGGCAGGATGACATTGTCAGCGACCTGGACGTGCCCCGCATCAGCAGCCTGACCCTGACCTGGTCACTGGAGGCGCTGCAATGACACCGGAGCAGCCCAAGCGCCCCGACATCCAGCTGCCGGTCTGGCAGGAAGGCCAGCCGGAACCGGCCATCGACGCCCCCGAAGGCGAGCTGGTGAAGTTCGCCCGGGTCATGGACAAATGGTGGAACCAGGTGCAGGCGTGGCTGTACTGGCCCCTGACCGGGTTCGATGTGGACAACGCCCCGCTGGTGATCGTGGACATGATCGCCTGGCAGCGGGATATCGACCGCTACCCGGGGGAGCCGGAATGGCTTTACCGCCGCCGGGTCAAGCACGCCAAGGCCAACGCCGAGGACGCCGGTTCAGTGATCGGTTTCAAGCGGATCTGGGAACGCATGGAACTGGGGTACATCGAACTGGACGAACGCATCCCCGGGCAGGACTGGGACATCATCCGGCTGAACATTACCGAGACACTGATCGCCGAACGCCCGGAACTGCTGGACATCATCATCCGCATGTACGGCCGCACTTGCCGCCGTTACGAATGGACAACCATTGCACCGCTGACCCTGACCATGCGCTGTATTGCGTTTCATGACGCCCAGCAGTGCATGGTGGCAAGCATCGAGGACTGACCGACCATGGCGAGGATCACCAACCAGGGGAAAGCCCTGATCGCACAGAAGCAGGCCGCCGGGCAACCGGTGGTCATTGACCGGTTTATCTGGGCGCACATTCCCGGGCTGGATCACACCCAGCCGGTCAACCCGGACGAACCCATGCCGTCCGCCGGGCAGATCAAGAACGACGCCGCACCCACACAGGCCGGTTACGTGAATCCGGATCTGGTCGTGTACTCCAGTGTCCTGGGTTCCAACATCGGCACCTGGTCGTTCAACTGGCTGGGGCTGGCCAGTGGTGACACCCTGGTGGCGGCCAACTATGTCCCGGAGCAGGACAAGACGGCGACCACCGGCGACGACATCGGCAACAACCTGACCAAGAATTTCGCGCTGCAATACCGGGATGCCCAGGACACCAGTGGCGTCACCATCAGCGCGGACACCTGGATGATCGACTGGACCGCCCGGCTGGACGGTATCGACGACAGGGAGCGGAACGCGAACCAGGACATCTATGGCCGCCAGACGTTTATAAACGACGGATTCAAGGTGGAACGCAACGGCGGCTACACCCTGAAGGCCGGCTGGGGTTATGTGGCCGGCGTCCGCATCAACCAGGCGGCGGACGCTGACCTGGGTGATCCCGGCGCACTGCCGAAGGATGTCTGGCTGGACGTAGCGCTGGAAGGGGATATCACCGGCGTGGTGGCGACGGTCACACCCAAGTTCAGTAATACGACACTGACCGATTACACCGACAGCGCTGGCCGGGTGCATTACCTGGAAAAGATCGCAGCAATCAATGGCGCCGGCGTGGTGACTGACCAGCGCACCAGCGTAACCGTGGCCGACGGGGAAACCCTGGCGGATCTGTTTCTGCAGAAGGCAGGGCCGGCGGATGAAACCACCGCAGGTACAGCACGGGAAGCGACGCTGGCGGAAGTTGTCGCCGGGACGCTGTCGAAAATATTTGTGTCACCGGCAAAACTGAAAGCGTGGTGGGATCAGGTCAGGGTCTGGGACAACATCAAGAACAAACCGGCAACGGCAACCCGCTGGCCCGATCATTCTGAAGTGGATGGACTGGGAAGTGCTGCAACAAAAAATGCAGGGAAAGAAAGCGGAGACGTAGCACTTCTAGGTGACCCAGAATCAGGAACCGGAGGCGCCATTGTTATCGCTTCAGGTAGAACGCCAAATGGCTCATGGGAAAAACGCAACGACGGAATGCTTATTCAATACGGAAAAAAGAGCATTCCAAGCGGCAACGGCAAAACGACAACAATTGCCTTTCCTATTGCCTTTATTGATACAAGCTACACGGTGGTTGGAGATCATGAAAACAGAACACCAACACAAGGTACGAACCTAGTTAACGTTGGTCCGGCAACAGTATCAGGTTTCTATGCCACAACGTGGTTCTGGGTTCCGGGTAGCACAACGGTAAACTTTATCGCAAAGGGGCGTTGGAAATGAATTATTACTGGTTGAGTAATATTGCTTATCCAGACGATGGTCTGACTCCTATTCCTGAGGACGCAGTCGAAATTCCTATTGATCATTGGTTCATGTCACTGAAAGAAATTCCCGAAGGAAAGGAAGTAGACACAGGGCCAGACGGATTACCTGTTTTGATTGATTTGCAGATATCGGTTTATGAGTTGGCAATTTTCAAATTAAAAACCATCAACAACATGGCAGACGCCATGCTGCAACCCATCACCAGCACCTATCCCAATATCGAGATTATCAGCTGGGACAAGCAGGAGATCGAGGCGCGGCGCTGGCAGGAATGGCAGGACGGTGACCAAACCGAACCGGAACCGCCCACCAGTTACATCGACAATATCCTACTGACCCGAAAAGACGTGGATAAACCGGAACTGATCCGGCGAATCATCTACAAGGCTGACACGTTTTCACAATCCGGACAGGTCACCGGCATCCGCCAGACCCTTGAAAAACAGATCGAATCCATCCTGGCGGATGACACCCTGACCGACGACCAGAAACGCGAAGCCATCAACGCCATCGACGCCCGCGCGGCCTTTTCCGTGGTGACCCTATGACCTGGGCGCCCGTGACGGTCACGGAACCGGCCACCCCGTCAGGCGTATCGGCCACCGCCGATCCGGTGCTGGACCAGGTGCCCGGCGAACTGACAAGCGCCGGCAGTCGTTTGTCCGGCATCAGCGGGCGCGCAGCCTTTTCCCCGTCACCACTGGCCGGTCAGGCCGGTGGGATTCGCGACGCACGGCAACAGCTGGCCAGCCTGCTGGAAGGCGGCGCCATGGCGCTGACCGTCCACCCGTGGACCATGGCCGTGGCAGAACCCGGCGGGGTGGACACCCCGAACCGGGGCTGGCTGAGTCCGGACGGTGCCAGCGCCGCACTGGCCGCCAAACTGCGCGACCCCATGGAACCCCGAAAGGACAATGTCCGGGAATGCCTGGCGGTGCTGGTCTGTGCCGGCGGTTATCAGTCGTTTGCCGATACCCTGGCGCAACTGAACACCGTACTGCCACTGGCCGGCCTGCCGTTCGCCGAACGCCGAGCCCGTCAGCTGGCCAGCTGGGAGCGGGACAAGTGGCAGCGCGCTGTCGCCCCTGCGAACCCGCGCTGGCAAAGCAGACGACACCGGCAGGATGACACCGCCGCCGGTATCCGTGACAACCTGGGAACACTGGTGGCCACCGTGGAACAGTACGCCGCCGACGGCGACCCGGTCACCGAACTGCAGGCACTGCTGGCCAAGCGATCCGCACGTCTGGCAGAACGGCGCCAGGCATGGGCGGATTTCCGCACCGCGCTGGCCGGTGGTACCGGCTGGGTGGTGTCACTGCAGGGCGATCCGGAACAGATGGCCCGTTCCCTGGACGGGATCACCCCGCCGTCCGCCAGCTGCACCCTGACGGCACTGGTGGCACTGGCCGGTCCCGCCGGTTCACTGGATTATTTCCGGGAGGTGTTCGGACTATGATGCTGGACAACTACAAGATCCCCGGCAAAAACCTGAAGGTCAGCCTGGTGCTGCCACTGGCCCGCAAGGATATCAGCGGCCAGACATCCAGCACCGACACCGTCAGCACCGGCAACAAGGCCAAGACGCTGGCCATCGCCCTGACCGTTCCCCACAAGCAACCCGGCGACCTGCGCCGCCTGGCAGCGAAAGCCCAGGCGCTGGACACCGCCGGCAAGCCCATGGTGTACGTGATCAGTGACGACCTGGCCGAGGCCATGGACATCCGGCAGGTGGAATTTACGGGTGACTTCCGGGTGGATGAACAGGATAACCTGCAGGCCTGGTCTGTCCGTTTCAGCCTGCGGGAACACCTGTCCGTTCCGGAGAAAAAAGAACAACGGCAGGAGAAGCCGACCCCGCAGGAGACACCCGCCACCGGCGACACTGTGGCGGCGACACCGGAGGAAACCCCGGTCAATGCCCGGGAGCTGACCGGGTTCGAATCCTTCCTGGCCAAGATCGACCAGGCGCTAGGGGGCACGGTGGACACTGAAACAACCTGACGGACGGCCGCCATGCAACTGATCAAGCGCGTAGTAATCAACGGTAACGATGTGAAACTGGTCAACGACAACCTGGTGCGCGAACTGCAGACGCCGGGTGTCGCGGTGCTTGTGGTGGAGTCCGACAAGCCGCTGGCCGAAGGGAACCTGGTGCAGTATTCACTGGGCTGGCGCCGTGACAGCGTCCGGATCTGGTTCCTGGGCTACATCGAGCAGGTGATCCCCATGGACAACCGCCAGCGTCGTCTGCTGGTGCGCGAACTGCCCGCCACCCTGAACCGGCGCATGCCCATGGCCCTGCGCCACTGCAGTGTCAGCGATGTGCTGGCCGCCATTGCCGCCGACACCGGCCTGCAGTTCACCCTGGGCAAGGGCGAATGGCGGGACCGCCGTGCGCCGTTTTTCTTCCATACCGGCGGCGGCTACCTGGCCATGGACAGCATCGGCGCCGCCTTCCGTATCCCGAACTATGTCTGGCAGCTGCAAAGCGACGGGCGGGTGTACGTGGGGTCCTGGTCTGGCCTGCCCGACACCGGCGCCGTGGTGCCGGTGCCCGTGCGCCAGCTGACCGCCTACACCGCCGGAAACAGCGCCAGCGTGCCCACATTGCCGCGATTCCATCCCGGCATCCGTATCCAGATTGGCGACAGTGACCCGGTGATCATCACCCGGGTGGAACAGCAGGGTGCCGGCATGCGGCTGGCCTGGAGCGCCAACCCCTGGGACTTGCGACTAAAGAGGACCGCAGCGGCATGATGACCGAAACCGTCCGCCGGATCGTGAACCGGCTGTTACCCGAGATCCGCGCCGGCTATCACCTGCCGGCGTTCGCCGTGGTGGAGAGCATCACCGACGCACCGGCCAGGGGGGGATTGTCTGATCCGTTCCGCAGCCGTTACGCGGTGAATGTACGACTACTGACAGAGGATGGCGCCATCGACACCGCCGTTCCCCTGCTGGAAGGGCTGCCGGTGGTCATGACCGCCGCCGCCCAGGAACGTGGCCTGCTGGGATTGCCGCAACCGGGCGCGCTAGTGGAAATCGCCTGGGCCTACGGCCGACCCCACAAGCCCTATGTCCGGGGCGTGCTGCCCGACCGTCAGAGCATGCCGGAATGTGACGCCGACTGGCAGACCTGGCAACAGCGCCACGGCTGTTTCCAGCAGGTGGATGACGCCGGCAACTGGAAGCGCCACACCGACGGCGAGATCAACGACGACTGTCGCACCAGTGTATTGAAGACCCAGGAACGGCTGCTGGAACTGGTCAACGAACTGAAGACGGTGGCGGAGCATTCCACGGAGGACGTGGAAGGGATCAAGCGCATAGAGGCCGGCGCGCTGAAGCTGCTGTCAGCCGGTCACGCCAACCTGGGCGCAGCGGACAACGTCAACCTGACCGCCGGCGCCGACATCAACTTGACCACCGGCCGCAACTGCCGCAGCGTGGCCACGGGCTCGCACCACCTGGAAGGGAAGAAAGTCTGGCTGGGCGACAGCGCCAACAACGTGCTGGCCATCCTGGGGGAATTCATGACCGTGACCGCCAACGCCCTGACCGAACTAGCCGGACACACCCACGGATCGGACGGCCTGCCAACGGTGAAAGCATCAGTGGAACAGAAGGCCACCGAGATCCAGACCAGCAAGACCGCCAAGCTGGACCCGATGACGAAGTGATAGGAAGACCGGCAGCAGTGACTGGTTGCCGGTTCACAGGATTATTGTGTGCGGGATTCGTTGGCCTTTCTTCGTTCTCTCATGTCTTCCAGAGCATCATCGTACCCGCGTTTCCACTCTACATCGTCATCACTTATTTCTGCCCAGTATTCAGGGTCAGCGACACCAGTACGACCCGCATGATAGCCCTGACTGTATGCGTCCTGTTCGTTGTCGTATTCATCATCCATTCGCACATCTCCCCGTTTGATTTACATGACCAGGTAACCGCCTAGCAGTGCCACCACTATCGACATAATAAGAAACCCTTTTACATTTTCTGTCTTTATCTGTTTCACCGTACCGGGTTTGGCTATTTCGATAACTGAGGCGATAGCACCGATCACGCCCATCAGAATTAAAGTTTTACCCAACATAATGAACCCCGCCTTACCTTGACTGGAGAGGACAACGCACACACCAGGCGATCGCGTTGTCATGGAAGAATCATCCGGGAATATAACGATTCATCGGCACCGGCCACAACCACCCGAAGTCCGCCGAACCGGTCAGACCCTTATAATAGATGACACTTGTCACACATAACCCCGCCAACCTGAACCAGCACCACCCGAAACCAGAAAGCAATTATTAATTACTGACTATCGTCACCAGTTACGGCAGCACACACCACCCACAAGCAATCCCCCGCCCGATCCTGCGACAGATCCGCCACCACAATCCCCTGCGAACCCAGCACGGCCGCGCCAATCCAAACCCACCCCAAAAAACCACTCCTCCTCCCGCCTGCGCGCTTCGTGCACTGGTTTTTTGTGCAGTTATTGCGTGTGCAGCAGGGAAGGCTGAAAGCAGTGATCAGGCTGGGTTATGGCGTATTTACGGCAGTGCACAGAGTGCAGGAAAGTGTTATGTGGTGAAAATGATCAATCTATCGAAATGGAAGGACGCCAGTTCTATTCAGGGGTGACGGTATCAAGACTGGGATGCACGGACGTGACACGAATGTGACACTTTAGGCTATTTTCAGGGCTGTGACACCCTTGTGACACTTTGGTCGAATCCAGCCGGAAGGCGCTAAAACACTGGATTCGTGGGGGTTGTGTGGTGGGCCCAGAAGGACTTGAACCTTCGACCTGCCGATTATGAGTCGGATGCTCTAACCAACTGAGCTATGGGCCCGCGCGGCGAGATTATACGCATAGTGACACTGTGATGCCATACCCCCGACAGGGTTAAGCATCGACAAATTATGCTCCACTCAGATTACCAATAATTGCTTGTGCTGAGCAACGCCGAATCCGGGCAAAAAGCTGGACTATAGTTTTCTAAGGGATAGCTGTCACACGGAGTGTGTATCCTTTGAGAAGTCTCGCATTAGTCCTGTATGGGGTGTTAGGGCTGGCTGTTAGTGCGATTGCCAGTGATGTATCAGATTCAGCTCATCAAACTGACAACTCCCCGCAGGCTCGTCAAAAAATTGTCGAATGGCAGCAGTTGGTTGAACATCTGCGCTCGCTGAGTGATCTTGAGCGCCTGGAACAGACCAACCGTTTCTTTAATAAGCTGACCTTTGTGAACGATGACAAACTCTGGCAAAGGGAAGACTACTGGGCCTCACCCAAAGAGATGTTGTCTGTGGGAGCTGGTGATTGTGAAGATTACGCCATTGCAAAGTTCTTCAGCCTGAAACAGGCAGGTATTGATGAAAGCCGTCTGCGCCTGGCTTATGTGCGATCACTCACGTTAAATCAGGCCCATATGGTACTGCTGGTTATTCCTGAGCATGGGGGTACGGCCCTGGTACTGGATAATCTGGTAACCGATATTCTGCCAGTATCGGATCGCGACGATTTAATGCCGGTCTATGCCTTTAATTCCGAGGATCTCTGGCTACTGGATCGTAATTTTGGTGAACGATGGGTCGCTGCAGCCTCAAGGCTTGGGGCATGGCGTGCATTTCGTGCACGGGAAGGTGACCTGTTTTCTGAATGACGGATAGGACACATCTTATCCGTTAGTATGTCTTGCGTTAACTGCCTGACGAATCCCTAACATTTCTCCTCAAACGCTAGTGGTTCTCCCCGAGTTTGCCCATAATACCGACACTCGGGGAAGGCCTGTCAGAATAAAGGAGAAATCATGTCGCTGGACAGATTCAAGGAGCGGTTTGCGGGAGCTGCCAGTTATCTGCGCAATCCGTTTGCCGGCCATAAAGCGGTTAATGTACTGATCATTACCCTTGTCACCCTTTTCATCCTGGTGAATGTGGTTCTGGGTATTTACTGGAGCCGTGAGCCGGATCTGCTTAATGTCAGACAGGAAGCGGCACAGAAAGCACAACAGCTGAGCCGTGAGGTTGTGCCGGGCTTTACCTCCACGACAACCGCGATTCGGATAGGTGAAACCCTGCTGGACAAGCCGGGTGGCTATCTGCGCAATGACATCATGCCTCCCAGTGTACTGCTGGATAACATGCCTAACTGGGAGCTGGGTGCATTAATTCAGCTTCGGGACTTTACCCGCGCATTGCGTAAAGAATTCAGCCGTTCACAATCCCAGTCGAGAGAGGATCCGGATCTGGCCATTGCCGAACCGCAATTCAACTTTGATTCCAATAGTTGGGCATTGCCATCCAGTGAAGGCGAGTACCGTCGCGGCATTAAGCGTCTCGACAGCTACCTGGGCCGACTGTCTGATCCTAACGATCCGGCACAGTTCTATTCACGAGCGGATAACCTGACCGATTGGTTGAAAGATGTGGAAACGCGTCTTGGATCCCTGTCCCAGCGTCTTAGCGCCAGTGTTGGCAAGGCTCGTCTGAATACTGATCTGGCCGGCGATGCGGAGGCTGTACAGTCGACGCCCAGTGAGTCAGAGGTTGTTGTCAAAACGCCCTGGTACAAGATTGATGATATTTTCTATGAAGCACGCGGTACCTCATGGGCGTTAATTGCACTGTTAAGCGCCGTGGAAGTGGATTTCGCTGATGTGCTGGAAAAGAAAAACGCCCGGGTCAGCCTGCGACAGATTATCCGCGAACTACGTGAAACTCAGGAGCCGCTGGGTAGCCCCATCATTTTGAATGGTGATGGTTTTGGTATTCTTGCCAACCACTCGCTGGTGATGGCGAACTATATTTCCCGCGCCAATGCAGCGATCATTGATTTACGTAGATTGCTTGAGCAGGGGTAACCCTGCCTTGAGGATGTCATGGTATGAGTAAGAGCAGCAGGCTGGTGTATTCCACGGATCAGGGACGGATTCGCGAGGAAAAGCCTGAGGAAGTCCTTCCCGAAACAGACGGCATTGTCCGTGTAAGACCGGAAAAGAAAGGTCGGGGTGGTAAGACGGTTACGGTGATTACCGGCTTGCCCATGACGGGTAATGACCTGAAAGCGTTAGCGAAACAACTTAAAAAACGCTGTGGCGGTGGTGGTGCCGTTAAAGATGGTAATGTCGAGTTGCAGGGAGACCATGTTGAAGTCATGGTTGCGGAACTGACGAAGCTGGGTTATCAGGTCAAACGATCAGGTGGGTAAATCAGGCCGGTTATACTATGCCCCTGTCTTGCAAACAGGGGCAGGCCGTTCAACCGAGCTGTACCGGAATGGCGTTTGCAGTATGGTCGATGGTGTTGTCTTTGTTCAGATAGATCAGAGCAGGCTTGTGGTTCTCCAGTTCTTCCTCAGAATAACTGGCATAAGCACAGATAATCACCCGATCCCCAACTGAAACCTTACGGGCCGCAGCACCATTCATGGAAATCATCCGTGAACCGTCTTCGCCACGGATAATATAGGTGGTGAAACGCTCACCATTGTCTTTATTATAAATCTGGATCTGCTCGTATTCACGTAGCCCCGCCATATCCAGCCACTCACCGTCGATGGCGCAGGAACCCTCGTAATTCAAAACGGCATGGGTCACAGAGGCCATATGGAATTTGGCCTTGAGCATAATGTTGTGCATTCAATCCCCTCGTATGGAACACTCGTCGGATCGGGGATAGCCCCCCGGCGGAGGTCGAAGATTAAACCCTGCCCGCCCGTTCGGCAAGCAGGGTTCTAACGGCAGCTCGTCCGTAGGATTCCCTAGAGATCAATCTGGATATTGTCGATCAGGCGGGCACGACCAAGGGCGGCAGCGGCCAGGATGACCAGCTCTTTATCCGCCAGTGTTGCCGGTTGCAACGTATGGCGGCTGACGATGTTGAAGTAATCCGGCTTGAAACCGGCGCGGGCCAGTTTGACGAACGCATCACGGTGCAGGGCATCGTAGTTGCGGTCGCCGGCAATGATTGACTCACGGGCTGCGCTCAGTGTCTGGTACAGGGTTGACGCTGTCTGTTTCTCTTCCGCAGACAGATAGCCATTACGGGAACTCAATGCTAGTCCATTCTCAGCACGGGCAATGGGGGCGCCGATGATTTCCACGGGCAGCATCAGGTCATTGACCATCTTCCTGATGATGCAGAGCTGCTGGAAATCTTTCTCACCAAACACGGCGTAGTCAGGTTGTACGATATTGAACAGCTTGGTGACCACGGTCGCAATACCGGTAAAGAACCCGGGGCGGCTTTTGCCGCAATGCATGCCATCCAGGGCATCGACACGAACGACAGTGTGATGTTCTGCACCTTCCGGATAAATCTCATGGGAAGAGGGCGCAAAGACCAGCTGTACATCGAGGGCTTCCAGTAATGCCTGATCTTCCTCAAAGGTACGTGGATAGCTGTCGTAATCCTCATTGGGACCAAATTGCAGCTGGTTCACATAGATACTGACAACGACTTCATCTGCCAGTTCTTTCGCTTTTTTGACCAGCGACAGGTGTCCGTCGTGCAGGTTCCCCATGGTAGGAACAAAGGCGATGCTGCGCCCCTGTGCTCTGGCTCTGCGGATATAGTCCCTAGTGTCGTTTATGCTGTAGACAGTTTTCATTCTGAATAAAATCCGTGTTCCGGTCCGGGGAAGCGGTTTTCTTTGACATCGCTGACAAACGCGGCGACGGCGGCTTGTGGGGATCCGCTGTCTGTCATGAAGTTTTTGACAAATCGTGGACGACGGCCGGCCGTCATACCCAGCATGTCATAAATAACCAGTACCTGACCGTCGGTGTCGGGACCCGCACCAATGCCGATCACGGGAATATTGACGGCCATGGTGATTTCACGAGCCAGCTGGGTGGGAACGCATTCAAGCAACAGGAGGTTGGCGCCCGCCTGTTCTAAAAGGCAAGCGTCTTCTATCATGCGATTGGCACTGCCAGTGTCTTTCCCTTGAACCTTGTAGCCCCCCAGCATACTCACAGTTTGTGGAGTCAAGCCAAGGTGGAGGCAGGTGGGAATGCCACGCTCAGAAAGCTTCTTGACGGTCGGGCACAGCCAGCGTCCCCCTTCCAGTTTGATGATATCGGCACCTGCCTGCATGAGTGCGGCACAGTTCATTATCGACTGCTCTTCCATCGCAGACGCCATAAACGGCATATCCGCCATCAGTAGGGCGCCCTGGTTACCACGACTGACACAGCGGGTGTGGTAGACCATATCATCAATAGTGACGGGCACAGTGCTGGAGTGCCCCTGGCAGACCATGCCAAGGGAATCACCGATAAGGATCACTTCTGTGCCGTTACTGCTTACCAGGTTGGCCTGCGTCGCATCATAAGCGGTGAGACAGGTGAATTTTTCGCCGGACTGCTTCAGGGCAGCGAGAGTATGCAGTGTTATTTGAGTCATTGGTAATGTTGCCTTGGTCGCCTGAGCGAATGTCAGGCAGGCCGTTAAAAACCTTTTATATGACGGGAAACGGTAATAGTGGGGCTATATTGGTGGAAAGCTGCGCGTATTTCCAGTGGGGATTCACCTTGTTATGCCTTTACGGCAGTACCTGACTGACCGATGACATCGGTCAGTCAGGAAATATCTATGGATATAGTCGGGTTAAAGTTCAGAAGGCTTGGGGTTGAAATAATGTCGGCCTTTTCGGCATGACATGATTTCTTCAACCAGTTGACGATAATCCTGCTCGTTGTGAACAAGGTCGATTTCTGACGCATTCACAATCAACAGAGGGGATTGGTCATAGTAGTGAAACAACTCTGCATAGGCTTCGTTCAAGCGTTTCAGGTAACCGTGGCCAATCAGTTTTTCTGCTTCCTCGCCCTGTTCGCGGATGCGCTCTTTCAGGATGTCAACCGGTGCCTGCAGGTAAATAACAAGATCGGGAGTCGGCAGGTCTTTTGTCTGCATTTCATAGGCACGGTTGTACAGTTCCAGTTCATCTGCAGAAAGGTACATTTCGGCAAACAGGAGATCTTTCTCCATACAGAAGTCGGACACCCGCACAGAACGGAACAGATCATTCTGGCGGATTGACTGTAACTGGCTGGCCCGGTGAAACAGGAAGTGAAGCTGGGTTGCCAACGCCATCTGTCGTGGATGGCGATAGAAGCGGCTGAGGAAAGGATTATCCTGTGGGCTTTCTTCCAGCAGTATATCGTAATTAAAGGTTGCCGCCAGACGCCTTGCCAGCGTCGTTTTTCCAACACCAATAGGACCTTCAACGGCAATGAAGCGCGGGAAGTCTTCCTTTTCAGGTGTTGGTGATGCGTCTGCAGTATACGGTAATGTGGCGGCTTCCATGACAGCTCCTTTCATTCACAACAATGCACACTTTCCACTAAGTATCCTGTGTCGTACATTACTGCGCGTGCCTAAAACTGTTGGGTTCAATGCAAACAGTTTTCGTAATCCAGTGTCATGAACGATGGCGCAGCTGATTTATGCTTCCGTTACCAGGCTGTCACTGAGTCGTTCGATTCCTTTCCTATCAATGTTTTGTAAAAGCTTTTTAATGCTTTGTCCAGTCGGGAATGTGATATCCGGTGCAATATCGGCCAGGGGAATCAGTACAAAGTTGCGCCACGACATCTCACGATGCGGAACAGTAAGACGTTCAGACTCTATGGTTTCATCGCCATAAAGCAGAATATCCAGGTCCAGTACTCTTGCTCCCCACCGGATGGTGCGTACCCGCCCATGACTGTTTTCAATGGCCTGCAGGGCATCGAGTAACTCAATGGGGGTTAATGTCGTTTCAATGGCTGCGGTGGCATTGATGTAGTCTGGTTGTCCGGCAGGGCCAACGGGTTTGGTTTGATAATACGGGGAGACGGCCAGCAGCTTAGATTTCGGTAACTGTTCCAGGGCGGCGACAGCGCTGTGAAGTTGCTGCTCCGGCTCATCAAGGTTGCTGCCAAGAGCGATATAGGCTGTGACGGACATCGTGTGATACCTGTAACACATTCCTGCCAGCAGAGGGTGCCGGCAGGAATAAGAGTTCGATGTGGGAGATTACGCCGTGTTGCCCGGACGCTTGCGGGGACGTCGCCGGCGACGTTTGCGCTTGTTGCCAGGCACTGAGTGTAGCTGTTTCAGAAGTGCTTGGCGGTCATCGTCCTGTGACGAGGCCTGATAGTCTGTCCACCACTGTCCAGCATCACCAATGGTTTCGCCTGACTGTTCGCGCAGCAACAGGAAATCATAGGCGGCACGGAAACGTGGATGCGTGGCCAGTTCATCAACCCGGCGGGGCTGTCGGCGTTCAAGCCGGGACTGCATTTCCCAGATTTCCCGCATGGGAATGGTGAAACGCTTGGGAATAGCCGTGCGTCGGCATTGTTGGGAAATGACCTGAGTGGCGGCCTGTTGCAGGGCCGGTACCGGAGGCATGCCTTCGTTCTGATAGCGATCACGCAGGCGGATCAATGCCGGCCATAGCATCGCTGCGAAGAAAAATGCAGGGGTGACCGGTTTGTCTTCCTGGATGCGGAGATCGGTGTTGTGCAAAGCATTGATGATGATTTGCTCCGATTCCGGTGCTTCCTTCAGGCTGGCTTGCGTGGCCGGGAACAATGACTCAAACAGGTGGTAATCCTGCAGCAGGTAATAGGTGCTTTCTGCATGGCCTGACAAAAACAACTTCAACACTTCATCAAACAGCCTGGCAGCGGGAATGTCTTTCAGCAGATGAGCCAGCGTTGCAATGGGGGCGGTCGTGTTGTCGGCGATATGGAAATCCAGCTTGGCGGCAAAACGGATCGCACGCAGCATGCGAACCGGATCTTCACGGTAACGGGTTTCCGGATCACCAATCAGCCGGATGACCCTGTTGTGAATATCCTGCACACCACCACAGTAGTCATGAATGCTGAAGTCGGTGGTTGTGTAATAAAGCGAATTCATGGTGAAGTCACGGCGGATGGCGTCATCCTCAATGGTGCCGTAGACGTTATCCCGCAGAATCCTGCCTTTCTGGGAATGGTGGGAGATGGAACTGTCGTGTTCATCATCTTCCGCACGGTGACTTGCCCGGAACGTGGCCACCTCAATGACCTCACGGCCAAAGACAACATGGATCAATTTGAACCGGCGCCCAATGATACGGGAATTCCGGAATAGTCCCCTGACTTCCTCTGGCGTTGCGCTGGTCGCGATATCGAAATCCTTGGGATGCAGGTCCAGCATCAGATCTCGGATACAGCCACCCACCAGATAGGCCTGATAGCCATGGCTGTTCAGTCGGTGCAGTACCTTGAGGGCGTTATCGCTGATATGTCTGCGGGAGATCGTATGCTGATCCCGGGGCAGGATGCTGAGTGTCGGTACCGGCGCCTGAGGTTGGGTATCGCTTTGTTTGCCGGTGACGTAGCTGAACAAGCGATGGATGAATCCGGATCGCTTGCCTGTCATGATTTCTGGGTATTCCTGTGTACTGCCATGGGGTGACTAATATTCATCGTGAAATCGAAAGCGGCATTTTATCATTCACCCGCAAGCATAGACAGTCTCTATCGTTATGGCGGGTAACCATAGAGTCCGGGCAGAACTAGCCGGAAAGATAGAGCCAGAAAACCATATCGCCGGGGCATTGTTCCCCCAGGGCATCTATAACTACATCACTGGCACGGGTTTCCTGCATGCTTTCGATCCACGCCTCATCATCCAGCCGGCCTTCAAAATACCAGGCCGGGTAGGAGTGAAGTTTCTTGTCATAGTAGGCCAAGGGGAACTGGATTTGCCGGGGAAGCTGGGGCAGATTCTGGTGGAATGCCGTCACGCACTGTTTGACAATGTCCTCACTGCGCCGGTTGCGTTTGTTGATATAGATGGAGCTTTCTTCCCGGTATTCATCATTATAAGGTTCCATGAGTTCCAGGAAACGTTCATCAATGCAGTCTTCATATGACATACTGAGCGGTCCTTCGCCATACCCCATGACCTGACAGGCCAGCTCGGCTTTCTTACGGGTCTTGACACTCATGTTGTCATACCAGGGGGCATTCTTGCCCAGCTCATCCTGCGCGGTGACCAGACTCACAAAGTAGAGGTTTTCAGCCGGTGTGAAGCAGTTGGCATCGCCGGTTTGGCGAAGGGGAATGCGAAGGTCTATGTTCGGATTGTTGTTGATATCGCGCTGCCGCTCCAAGCGACGGCGTTCACAGTAACTCTGAGAGTCATTGTAAGCAGGCGCGGTTGCCGGTTGCATGGCGAGTTGGTATGGATTTGCTGTCAGCGAAGTATCCGGTAACAGCAAGAGTGCCACAAATGAAAATAAGGTAAACGCGTTGCTTGAGACAGATTGTTGAATAGTCATGCTCGTCCCTGCCTGATACTTCCACCTGACTCCGTGGGGAAGTGTGCTACTCGATAGAATTGTTGTTTATCTGCTTATAATAGCGCCATGTTGCGTGCAATTATAGCAACGATGGATTTTGCCGAGCGGGATAGCAAACAGGCAGATATTAATAACAAACTTATGCCTGCCAACGTTGTTCACTATCCGCTCCTCTAAGCACATTTAACCGGCTGATTTTTTTCGAGGAATGCCCAGGCGTTGCCGCCGTTCCCAGAGACATTTACGACTGATGCCTAGTTTCTGGGCCAGTTCGGTTTCAGTCATTTGCTCCTGATGTTCCAGGACAAAACGCTGGAAATAGTCTTCAAGGGAGAGTTCATCAGGATTATCGTCATCGCTGTCGCCGGCAGGTCGATTCGACGGTAGTCGAGTGTTGGTATCGATACCGAGAAGATCAGGCGTAATCATCTCATCGTCACATAGGATAACCGCGCGTTCCATGGCATTTTCGAGTTCACGGACATTGCCGGGCCATGGATAACTGCTGATCGTGGCCAAGTTTTCTGGTGTGAACAGTTTTTTCTCAATCCCCATACGTTCGCAGGTGCGAGTCAGCAGGGCTTCTGCGATCAGGATGACATCCTGACCCCGATCGCGTAGCGGCGGGAGGTGAAGCTCGACGACATTGAGCCGATAATAAAGGTCTTCCCGGAATAATCCCTCGCGAGACAGTTGCTTGAGGTTGCGGTGAGTGGCAGCAATCAGTCGAACATCGACTTTTTGCGATTGCACGGATCCTACACGACGAATCTCGCCTTCTTGCAACACACGCAGCAGGCGGGCTTGTGCCTCCAGTGGCAGCTCACCGATTTCATCCAGAAACAGCGTGCCTCTATCGGCAGCTTCTACCAGACCATTTCTGGCGGCTGTCGCGCCAGTGAAGGCGCCTTTTTCATGGCCGAACAGTTCGGACTCGATCAGGGTTTCCGGAATGGCGGCGCAGTTGACGGAAATCATCGGTGCATCCCGGCGCTGGCTGTTCTCGTGGAGAGCGCGTGCAACCAGCTCCTTTCCGGTACCCGATTCGCCCTGGATTAAAACGGTTGCATTCGTTGGTGATACTTTACTGATGCGACGGAAAAGATCCTGCATCGCCTCAGACTCACCAATAATCCCGGTATCAATATTTCCGGTAGTCGTGGTGGGGGCAGGTTGGCTGGCGGTATCTTCGGTCTTCTCGCGCGACCGGCTAATAATCGTAGTGACCGACTGCACCATCTCGTCATGATCAAAGGGCTTGGCAATATAGTCGACAGCACCCATCTTCATCGAGTCTACCGCAGAACGCAGACTCGCATAGCTGGTCATGATGAGCACCGGGGTTTTGCTGGCCAGGCGAATCATTTCTGTTCCCGGTTCTCCCGGCAAGCGCAGATCGGAAATGATCAGCGCAAAGCTGTTGAGGTCGTGCTGACGGGCATCAGACACGGATTCTGCTTCAGTCACTGTATAGCCGTTGCGGGTTAACAGACGACGCAGAGAGGAACGTATGACGGCCTCGTCTTCGACAACCAGTATGTGATCCTGATGCATTCTCCGACCTCGACTGTTATTAGACTGCTTCCATATCCCGGTGAGCCGATGCAGGCTTCAGTGTCGTTTGATTCAAATCCGCCATATGCCGTGGCAGGCTGATACTGAACCGGGTGCCTCGATGGGTTTGTTCATCGACCGGTGACTGGATGGTGATTGTACCAAAATGTTCTTCAATAATGCTGTAGACAAGCGCGAGTCCTAACCCTGTGCCTTTTCCGGCTTCCTTGGTGGTAAAGAAGGGTTCGAACAGACGGTCGCGAATGTGTTCCGGAATACCTGATCCATTGTCAGTGATCTCCAGGGTGATGGAATGTTCCCAGGCGATCGTATTGATGGTGACAATGGCATTTTCCGGTGACGCATCACGGGCATTGCTCAGAAGGTTGATGATTACCTGGGTAAGCTTCTGAGGGTCGCCGGTGACGAGCAGGTCAGGGTTGCAGTTGTTCACAAAGCGTATCCCCCGATTGTCCTTGCGCAGTGACAATAGCGAGGTCGCTTCATTACTGCATTGGTACAGGCTGACCGGTTCGATCGTCAGGCTTTCCGAGGTTTGACCGCTGTGTGCAAAGTTAATCAGGGAATGCAGAATCCGGCTGATACGCTTGGTCTGGTCAAGTATCTGTTCAGCGACTTCGCGGGTATCCTGATCATCGGATAGTGTCCTCAGTTCCTGGGCGAGACAGTCGACACCGGTTAAAGGATTGCCGATCTCATGGGCAACACCGGCAGCCAGTCTGCCTATAGACGCCAGCCGTTCACTGTGAATCAGTTTAGCTTCCAGCATCTGGGTATCCGTCAGGTCTTCCAGCAGAATCACCAGACCCTGGTCGGTTTCGGCTTTGGATTCACT
Source organism: Kistimonas scapharcae (assembly GCF_039540975.1). NCBI lineage: Bacteria > Pseudomonadati > Pseudomonadota > Gammaproteobacteria > Oceanospirillales > Endozoicomonadaceae > Kistimonas > Kistimonas scapharcae. The sequence continues at coordinate 12,594 of NZ_BAABFL010000117.1, read as the reverse complement.
GATGGTTGCCTTGTGGAGATTGAACCAGTGGGGGTGTCCCGAAATGGTCAGCTTTTGTTTGTGCTGGTGGCGCGAGCTGTCGTCAACAAATGTGCTCAGCAGGGAACGCCAGGGTTCATCAATGCTATCGAGTCGGGAGCCAACTGTGTTGTTGCCGGATATGCCTGTCGTATGTTCCATGGCACGGTTCCACATCAGGATTTCACCATCACGACCGAGGGAACAGACAGCCATGGGCAGGTTTTGTAATGTCCTGCGGTGATAACGACGCAGGCTATCCAGCTCTGCTGCCAAGCCGGTTAAACGGTAGTGGTAGTCTTCAAGGCGGTTTTCAATGAAATTGATATCTTCTGTGATATAGGCGTCTGCCTGTTCTTCGTAGGGTAACCAGCGATTGAGGATTTCCTGTGCCACACTGGGACCCATTAGCCCGGACAAATTAGCTTCAAGACGGTCTCGCAAACGACGAAGTGCATACGGGCGACGTTCATTGATGGACATTTTCAGGTCATTTAACGCCTGGGCAACTTCACGTTGAGCCGTATACGTACCAAGTGGCTGTGACAATCTTTCCTGAAATTCTTTAGGCGATGTGGCGGAGACTGTTCTGCGACTGGGTCTGTCGAGGATTTGTACGGAACAGGCTTCGGCCGCATTCTCTTCTTCCCGTGAAATAGGGGAACTCATTGATACCAGAATAAACACAAGGATATTGGCCGCCAGAGATGTCAGTGTCGCCCAATGCCATGTGTTGCTAGTAAGCGAAATCTGAATCCAGTAGAGGTCAATGGCATCCAGGTTACCTGTCAATGGGATCAGCATCGTGACAAACCACACGGTCATGCCTGTCACCAAACCACAGATAAAACCTTTCCGGTTTGCCTGTGGCCAGTACAGCGTTGCCAGTACACCAGGTAGGAACTGCAGGGTTGCGACAAAGGCGACAATCGCCAGATTCGTCAGATCTTGCTGTGCTTTCAGTAATCGGTAGAAACCATAACTGGTGAGAATGATGGCGGCAATCAGCAGGCGCTTGGTCCACTTAAGCCAGCGATAAATGTTGATGCTGGTGGGGGGCTGATAAACCGGCAGTACCAGATGGTTCATGATCATGGCGGATAGCGCCAGTGTTGTGACAATCGTCAATCCACTCGCTGCAGACATGCCGCCGACGTAAGCAATAATGCTAAGCGCAGGCGACTCCATGGCAAGCCCAATTCCCAGAATGAAATATTCTGGGACTGCTGACGTCTCCAGTCGTAGGCCTCCCCAGAGAATCAGTGGAGCAGAAATACTCATAACCAGAAGAAACAGTGGTAAGCCCCAGCTGGCCGCATTCAAGTGACGGGGATTAAGGTTCTCATTGAATGCCATATGAAACATGTGGGGCATGACGATGGCAGAGGCAAAGAACATCAGCAGCAGGGTACGCCAGGGGCCATCCTGCAGGGGCGCGTGTAAAGACGTCAGTACTTCGGCATTGATATCCAGCCATTGTTGCAGCCCCTGGGGACCATCAAACACCTCAAATAATATGACCCCGCCTATTATCAGCATGGCCACGAGCTTGATAACGGATTCCATGGCTATTGCGAAGACCAGACCGTGGTGTTTTTCCCGGGTGGCAATATGTCGGGTGCCGAATGCCATGGCAAATAACATGATGATCAGGCAAAAACCGAAGGCCAGGCGATCCTGGGAGGACTCCATGGTCATGATATGGATAGTGTCGGCGACCGCCTGGATCTGCAGTGCGAGCAAAGGCAGTGCTGCCAGTAACATGAAAATGGTGGTCAGTGTACCTGCCCAGGTGCTGCGAAAGCGGAAGGCAAAAATATCGGCCAGTGAGCCCAGCTGATAGGTTCGGGTAATGCGCAGAATCGGTGACAGCAAAACAGGAGCCAGCAGATAAGCGCCGCATATGCCGAGGTAGTAAGCGAGGAAAACAAAGCCGAATTGATGTGCCAGTCCGATTGTGCCAAAGAATGCCCAGGCACCGGCGTATACCCCCAGTGACAACACATACGTCAACGGGTGGGCAATGAATCGCTCGGGAATCCAGCCTTTTTCGGTTACCCAGGCACAGCCAAACAGGAATAGCAGATAGGCGATACTGATGCCCGTCAGCTGGCTCAGGTCAAAACTCATCCTGCCCCCTTCTGGTCTGCAGCAGGAAGCCCGCAACGATGAGAATGAGCCAGAGTATCCAGGGACGGTACCAGCCCTCAGCAGACTCAATCCACCACTGCATGATGGCGGGTGAAAAGAGATAAATGCCAATTACGAGTAAGAGTACCAGCCGGTGGAGATACATAACCTGCCATGAGACCTGACTGCCTGTAATGAAAGCTCATGGTAAACGGGTGAACCGCAAAGGGAAAGGCGCAACTAGAGGCTATCGAAGATTTTGCAGCGGACAGTGTTAGCGTATGACCCGGGACATTCTTAATAACTGTGAACCAATGAGAAAACCACTGGCGCGGGTTGCCTTGAGATTGACAACCAGCCTGATTCTTTCCTTGCTTTCATTCAGTTCGAACATGCCGCCGTTTGATGCAAATGCGGGAATGTCGCTGACGGTCAGAACTGGCTGTGTGGACAGTAGTCGGATAAGCTCATGAAACTGGTGAGCCGCTGAGTTATTAATAAACGCCAGATGACATAAATCGGTTTTATTTAATGCTTCGTAGTAGATGACGTGTACTTGCTTGCCTGAGAGTTTCTTGCCGCTGAGCGCTTTTAGCTCACGGTTGATCGGCCCCTTTCCAACCATGCAGACTCTTAGCGTGTTATTGGTGAGGGTTTGTGCTGGCCACTGGACATACTTGAGTGCTTTCAGAAGTATGACGGCTTTCAATTGACTACTGTCGTTAGTTTCTGCGCTAGCAACGTGGCTGAACAGGCAGGCTGATAGCAAGGTGGTCAGAGCCATCATCCGTGTAAAAGGTTTTGGGTTGTTCCGAGGATTGATCATCATAGTTACCCTCAGAAATCCCAACTGATTTTGCCATAGATACTTCTGGGAACTTCCGTTGTTATCTGGCCTGAGAGTACATCCACGAATTCAGGTTGGCTGCTATCCAACAGATTCTGGCCAGTGATTGAGAGTTCCATGTTGCCAAAGCGTTTTGCAATACGCACGTCCATTGTTGTCAGCGATGGCAGGCTGATGTCAGGCGCAGACAGACTGTCGCTGTAACGCACCCAGATATCCAGTTCAACGCCATGTGGCAGGTTGTGTCGGCTCATCAGGCTGAGGCTATTCTGGGCACTGGTTTCCTCCTGGGTTTTCTCACTGTTTTTGGCGATGGCATCCGAGCGGTTGGCCTGCATGTCCTGTTGCAGATGGCTATAGGCGACTTTTAACAGCCAGTTCTGCCGGACTTTCCAGTCCATGCTGAGCTCCAGGCCATAGGCATAGCCATCCAGCAGGTTCTCCAGCGTTGTTCGTTCACAGGTCGGTAAGGCAACAGCCGGTTGGCTGGCCGTGAGGAAGTCTGTACAGGCGCCCATATCGACTTGGCCGCTGAGACCGTCAAAACGGTTTAAAAAGAGCGTGCTGTCTATCGACAGCGTCTCATTAAATTGTCGCTTATACCCCACTTCCAGGGCGATGAGTCTTTCAGAGTCCAGTGATTGATTGCGGTTGTATTGGCGGCCAGGGTTGATGATATCAATACCGGTCTCCGCCATGGTGGGAGTTCTTACAGCTTTGGACAGGGCTGCCCAGAAGGACTGAAACGCATCGGGCGTATAAAGCAGGCGTGCGTTGGGTTGTAGTTCATAGCCTGTGATGTCGTTATGCTCAATTCGTCCGCTGAGCGTCAGGTGCCATTTCGCTGGAACCAGGGTGAACTCGCCCTGTATGTAGGCACTGTACAGCTCAGTGTTCCAGTGATTGGGCGTGACCACCATGCTGTCGTATTCACTGATGTAATGGCTTTGGAAATCATCATCCACATAGCGATAGCCCAACCCCCAGATGATGCTGGTGGCGCTGGACAGATCAAAGCTGTACTGGAAATCGACGTCCCAGCTATTACGATCCTCATCCAGGACATAACTGTCGGCTTCGTACCGGTCATACCAGAACTGCAGCACCGCTTCGGAGTTACCTTCGAGGGTGCGCGTCCAGCGCCAGTGCGTGTTTCCGCCAAACTGTCGGGTATCAAAGGGATGAAATACCGGCAGGGTAATGAAACTATTTACGATGCCACTGTCGAAGGCTGTAGCAGGCACATAGGTTTCGCCCCGGTAGATATCGCCTTTAAACATAAAGGTGTCCAGGGCGCCCTTATCCCAATCAACCCGAAAGCCCGCCTGCTTCATTCGACGATTGTCTTCTGCACTGGCATTCAGATACTGCTCACGGGCGGCCAGGGTGCTCCCTAAGTCATCCTGTGCACCTTGCTCAAACTGTTTAACATAAGCACGATAAGAGATGTCATCGCCAATTTGGCCGCCATGGCGAATAGCACCGAATCCTTTTTCAAGGTCACCGGCACCCAGTTCTGCGTACGTTCCCTGAGTGACCCGCGCGCTGCGGGTAATAATATTAATGACGCCGTTAACAGAATTTGCCCCCCATAAAGCGGCGCCAGGTCCACGAATCACTTCAATGCGTTCGATATCCGCTAGCAGCATGTCCTGGTTTTCCCAGTGAACACCGCCAATGAACGGGCTGTAAATGGAGCGGCCATCAATCAATATCAGGATCTTGTTGGAGAAAATGCTACTGTTTCCTCGGGCACTGACAGACCAGGTATGATTGTTGAGTTTGTAAACCTGAAGCCCGGGCGCCATGCGAAGGATATCGGGTATGGAACGTGCGCCACTCCGGCGGATATCTTCCTGGGTGATGGAGTAAACGGCGGCGGGCGCGGCAAGAATGGATTGTGATTTTCTTGAAACTGACGTGACTTCTGAAGCAACCAGCTGTTCCAGATTCATATCCAGTAGTTGATCAGTGTCGTTTCCACGGGTAATCCCCGTGAAACTGATCATGAATAGAAAAAGGATGATCCACAGCGATCGTACTGTCATTGGCTGCCTAGTCCTTGGCAAGTTTATTTCGATTCATAATAAAACTTAGTACAACGTTCGTGAAACGCAATAAGACAGTTTTATGAAACGTAGTGCAGGAAACGTTGCACGTTAATGCTGGGGAACACTGGGTAGGCTGAGTTCCAGAATGGACAGGATTTGTGGCAGCTTTGTAGACGACCAATGACATATAGCATGTGTCAGAATGGTTTCAGGATCTGACTGCAACATGGCATCATCAACAGGAATGTGAAGTACGTGCAGTGCCTTCAGCAGCATGGGAACCGGATTGTCCAAAGGCAAGGCTGGCGCCAGGTTCTGTTTACTGAGTTTGCTGCCGTCAGGATTGATGATGACAGGAATATGCGCGTAAACCGGTGTGGGCACATTCAGGTGACGTTGCAGGCAAATCTGTCGTGGTGTTGAGTCGAGTAAGTCAGATCCACGCACAATATGCGTGATGCCCTGGCACGCATCATCGACAGTCACTGCCAGCTGGTAGGCAAACAGTTGGTCTTTCCGGAAAATGATGAAGTCACCCAGCGCAGTCATATCAAATCGCTGTTCGCCTTGTATCTCATCGTTGAAGGTTATGATGTCATCGCGACAATTCAGGCGAATAGCAAAGGGCGTGTCCGGATCATCTGTACGTTTGCGACAAGTGCCCGGGTAAATGTTGTGGTATTCGGCCAGTTCTTTTCTGGAACAGGTGCAGGGGTAGGCAACGCCCTGTTGGCGTAGCTGGTTGATTGCTTCACGATAAGTGTCATAACGGTCATGCTGCCAGACCAATTTACCGTCCCAGGTCAAACCATACACTTCCAGCGCTTTTAATATCGCGGCACTGGAACCGGGGACTTCCCTGGGAGGGTCAATATCTTCAATACGAACATACCATTCACCCGCATGGGCTTTGGCGTCCAGATAGCTGGCAAGTGCTGCGACAAGGGACCCGAAGTGTAGAGGGCCGGTAGGCGAGGGGGCGAAACGCCCCCGGTAGAGAGGAGCTGCCATACAGTGGGATATCAGGATCCCAGCTGGCGCTCTTTGATTTCTGCAAGGGTTTTGCAGTCAATACACAGGGTGGCAGTTGGCCGCGCTTCCAAACGACGGATGCCGATTTCGACACCGCAGGAATCGCAGAAGCCATAGTCGCCGTCTTCGATAAGCTGAAGTGTTTGATCAATCTTCTTGATCAGTTTCCGCTCACGATCACGTGTGCGTAGTTCCAGACTAAACTCTTCTTCCTGGCTTGCGCGATCCGCAGGATCCGGGAAGTTGGCGGCTTCGTCTTTCATGTGGGTGACCGTCCGGTCAACCTCTTCCATTAGCTCCTGCTTCCATTGCTGGAGGATTTTGGTGAAGTGCTCGAGCTGTGCATCGCACATGTACTCTTCACCCTTCTTCTCCTGGTAAGGCGAGAAGTTTTTCAGCAGGTTGCCTGTCTCTGGCTTGTTCTGTGCTGACATGGTTTCAGCCCCGTTTCTCTCCAAGTCATCATCCTGAAGGAGGCAAAGCCCCCCGAGTAGGCCGCTCTGTGGTAAATACCTGTTGGCAGCTTCTCAAGGAGCGGAAAGCTACCAGAACATTTCTAAGGATGCTACAAGAAAATGTTTCAGGTCACGTAAAACTTTTCCATTCTAATTAGACTTTAGCCAGATGGAAATGCGTACCAATAGATAGAACAAAGTAATTTTTAATAAATAAAATATTTTTAATTACTTATAAGTCTTTTGACATCATAGCAATTTATGGCTGATTAATTCCAATTCTGTCAATTCGGGCTGTTTTTATGGAATAGAGGTGTCATGGATTTCGCTATAAACTGTCAGTTCGTTCTATCGCCTGAAACCTATTTTGTTGCCATCAGAGAGGGGTTCCGTGCAGTTTGATCCGCCGTTGTCAGAAGCCAGACTGATCCGTCGTTACAAGCGCTTTATGGCTGATGTTGTTCTGCCCGATGGCTCAGAGATAACCCTGCATTGCCCGAATACGGGGTCAATGAAACATTGCCAGCCTGAAGGCGCCCGGGTCTGGTATTCGGATTCCGGCAATCCCAAACGGAAATACCCCTGCACCTGGGAGCTGGTGGAAGTACCCTTTACCCAGAAGGGTGAAACCGGGTATGCGGTTGCTGGTATTAACACGGGACGTGCCAATGCGCTGGTGCGTGAGGCGATTGAACAGGGTGTCATTCCCTCATTGAACGGTTATGGCAGTATCCGTCAGGAAGTGAAATACGGTGATGAGAACAGCCGTATTGATCTACTGCTATCCGGGGAAGGTCAACCTGACTGTTATGTTGAAGTAAAGAATGTGACGCTCGCTATGGGCGACGGTCTCGGACTTTTTCCTGATGCCGTGACCTCACGCGGAACAAAGCACCTCAGGGAACTCATGCGCGTGGTGGAATCCGGTGCAAGAGCCATGCTGGTTTTTTGCGTACAGCATTCAGGCATTCAGATTGTTGCGCCGGCCGATGATATTGATCCGTTATACGGTCAGGTATTGCGGGAGGCGATTGACGCCGGTGTTGAAGTTGTCGCCTGTGGTGGAACCCTTTCAGCTGAAAAGATTGCACTTGATCATTGTCTGGACGTGCGTGTGTGATGCAGGTGCCGGGCACGTACCCGGCACAGAAGGTTTTTACTGTTTCTTCAGCGTATTGATAAACGCCTGAGATTCTCTGATAGACGTCTGCATTTCTTGCAGCAGTTTGTCGATATCAGACTTGATACTACTGAATTCGCCTTTCAGCGCTGCAATGGCTCGCGCGTTGAGGTTGTGTTTCAGGTAAAGCACCTGATCATGCAGGGCATCCAGTACCGGTTGCATCCGTTTTTCGGCTTTCACCATGCTGGCCATCATCTGGTCATAACGACGACGAGTGTCCTTCAGTTTCCGGCTGCTTTCGGCACGCAGGCTTGCGCTGGAATACAGGCTGAGCTCATCTTCCCATTCATCGAACAGGGCGTCGGAGACGTCACGTACGCTGTTGATGCGTTCGCGTACTTTCTCAGCGGCTGAATAACTGCTTTCGTACTCGTCGTTCAAACGGTTGTAGACAGATTCCAGATCTCCGCCATCAAAGGCGACGACGCTGCGGAACTGATCCAGTGCCGACTGAAACTGCTCCTGAGCCTCCTGCTGGGATTTTTGGGTGTCCTCAATCCTGTCAACCATGATATCCCGTTTATGGAAGCCAACCTGCTCCATGGCCTTGTAATAGGTACTCTGGCAGCCAGACAACATGATGCCTGCCAGCAACAGGAACGACAGCTGTCGTAGTGCGGATGTTTTAATCATTATTGTTTCCCCGTTCGATCGCATCGATGACTTTTTCCGTGCGCTTGTCCGCCAGGTGGCTGTGAACGACAAACAGCGCATGTGCAGCACCCGGTATCCAGAAACACAGGGTCAGGATCAGGTTCAGTATTGCCTGAAAGGGTTTGCCACACAGCAGTACGGCAATGGGAGGAAGCAAAATAGCCAACAGGTAACGCATGATAATGTGCTCTCAGGTTGTTCGATCCGGTCAGTCTGGCAGGTACAGGGTATCGTCCCGGATGATATAGGAAACTTTGGTCAGATGGTCGCCTTCGCAGGGACCGACAACACATTCACCGGTTTCCATCAGGAACTGGGCACCGTGGGTAGCGCACTGGATCAGCCGTTTCTCATTATCCAGAAACTGATCCGGTTGCCACTCCAGGTTGATACTCATGTGTGGACAGCTGTTTTCGTAAAGGTAGATTTTACCGGCTTTCTTTACGGCAAAAAAATCGCCTTTGTCCGTAGTAAAGCCTTTACTGCCATTTTCGGGAATCGCATCCAGACGACAGAGTTTTATCATTTTGATCGCGCTGTGGAAAAACGGTGGTCTGCCATTCTAGCGCAAGAGGAGAACGGGCTGCACCGTTATCCGGTACAGCCGTAGAGAAAAGATCAGGCGGCCTGCTGGGCGGCGAGTTGAGCCAAAGCCTCGAAACGTTCCTGTTGTTCCGGAAGAATCTGCTTCTGATCATTACGGCTCAGGTATACCTTGAACACGCAGCGGCCGCTGTGGCTGAAGAACTGGACAGAACGGGTATCAACGCCATGGAACGGTTTGCTGACCAGGGCGATGAGGCTGATCGCATCTGGTCTCAAGTGGCCTTTCAGCGGCGTACGACGGTCACTCAGATTGTAATAACCGTACTTCATGCCCCCTTTGGGGAATGGCCCCTTCAGTTCAAAAATAGAGCCATCAACATCAATCACGGTAAGGATGTCGCCCCAGTCCTTGATGTCTTTCACAACGGTTTCGAACAAGGTGCCATCCAGCAGCGTGACCATGTCTTCAGGCAGATGACGGATCACCTCGATTTCATCAACAGCGAGCTCTGCAGCGATATCTGCAGGCAGTCGTTCAGGATTTTCAGATATCAGACGATGTATGTTGTCGCGGATGCTCATGCAGCAAGTTCCTCAAGCGGGCTGGATTCCAGGTAGTGGATCAGGCCCTGATTCATATTGATGTTCCAGAACTGGCCTGCCAGGGTCAGTTCCAGGAAGTCGCCCTTATACTCGGCCAGACCATTGTTGACCCAGGCATCAAACAGGGGCGCACAATGGGTCGCCACGTCATAACCCGTGGTGCGCTGTATGTGGTTCAGATCCAGCCAGCCGAGATCAAAACCACCACCGATTACATTGTGCAGTTGTCGCATGGGCTTCGGTGCGTTCATGGCCATGATCGGTTTTCGACCGGCGGCGATCATGCCGAAATAAGGTTCAAGGCTGCGGTGCATCATGATGCCGTGCCCGCCAATATTGCCTCCGGCACCGGAGCCGAAGGGGACGATCTCGGCACCTGCTTTCACACAGTGGTTGTAGATATTGCGTTCCCGGGTATCCCGAGCCCAGTGGCTGACGCTAACCCGATTGAAGTGATGCCTGCCCAGAATATCTAGGCCGGTCAGGAACATATCGGCTTTCATGGCGTTGCCCGCCGGTTCCGGCATGGAGCCTTTTTCGATGGACTTGGCCATGCGGCTGCTGCCGTGAAGTACCAGCTGGTAGAGGTCCGCACCATGTACGCCGCTGTTGATCAGCGTGTACAGGTCTTCCGCCCAGGTATCCAGCGTCTGATAGGGCAGGCCGAACAGGAGGTCTATGACCACAGAGGCCTGATCCAGGCTGACCAGATGATCAAGCCGCTCCAGCAACACCTCTCGAGGATCAATCCGGCTCATCTTGCGACGAATCTGGGTATTAAACGTCTGGGCACCGAGAGAAAACCGGTTAAACCCGGCTTCCATACAGGCGGTTGTTTTTTCATCGGTGAGTCCGCTGAAGCGGGACTCAAAGGTCATCTCGCAATCATTGGATAAGGGCAGATGCTGGCGAATAGCGTCTCCCAGTCGTGTGATTTGTTCCGGTGTCAGGTCGGTAGGCGTACCGCCGCCAAAATACACCGCGTGGATGGGGCTGGCCTGAATGCGGGGGCTGGTGGCGGTAATCTCGATTTCACGGATCAGTGCATCGACATATTGCTCGATCAGCCCCGGCTTGCTGGCGTTCTGGAAAAAGCCGCAATAAGAGCAATGTGTACGGCAGAACGGGATATGGAAATAGGCCAGACGTTTGCCGGTTTCGCCAGGTTCCGCTATGAGTCGTTGCCAGGTTGTGACCTGTTGCTCCGGTGTCAGTGGCTTAGGACGGTTGTTAACATGAGCCGAGGTTTTCCCACTGAACGCTAGTCGCAGCGGATCAGGGGTTGAGTAACCTGTCATCTCGGGTGACAGTGGGGTATTCATGGGCATAATCGAAAAGGACAGGTGGATGGATGATTATGCAAATGATAATGATTGGCATTAATTTTATTTTGATCCGTATCAATTCTGGTCAGTATTCTTATGACCGACGAGGCGCTGAGATGAATAGGTAGTATGTGTTTACTGATGTTACTTCCACTAACTAAGGAAGGTGCGAATAAGTCCACCTTCACCTTCGGTAACCCTTGGCATTACTGACACTGCTATTGGGAAAAGAGACTTATTCGCAGTTTCCCTAACGGCAGGGAGGAATGTTTTGGTGTCAACTGCGAGATTATGCAGTCCACTCCCCGGGACCCTATTGCGTGCGAACGGCCAATAAGATTTCAGAAGATGCCTGAGGCTTAAAACATTTTCTCGTTAACCATGGCTATTCAGAAACGAGTATCTGGTCTGTTAAAACTCCTTATCAGTACACTACGAGACGCTCATGTGTGTCCGCTGAGACTATTTATAATTTATAAAAAATAATTTTTGTTATCATACTTGAATACATTGTTAGCGATTTATTTTCATCTTCATGTCTTGATAGTGTAATTGTCATAAGGAATGCAAGATGAATCCAATTGCTTTAGTGAATGCTTGTGTGCCAAAAAAAGCACAAGAAAGCTCCCAGCTTGATGCACGTCAACGACTAGCTAATTATATGGCTTTAGGTCTGAATCATTCGGCTGCAATCACTGAGCTAGCGCGTGATATCATATCTTTCCAAATTAGCAAACGACAGGTGAAAGTTATTCGGCATATGTGGTCGGGTACCGATTTATCCAAGAATGCTTTTTCTGGTGTAACGATGGTGTCGCCTGATCACCGATGGTTAGTTTTTTCAGATGCTGAAAAAATCTACATCAAAAGTGTAGGATCGCCTGAATATGAGGAGGTAGTGAGTCTAGATCCACGTGCTGATTGTTTTTTTATTTCAGGAACGAAACAAATACTTGTTGTAAGAGAAAGAGATGAGCTAAAAGCTTACAAAACACTGACGGAGTGTATTCATAATATTGGTATCCCTAAAAAGAGTCTGGGTTTTCGTTTTTTGTTAGCGATAGATGAAAAAGATGATGCCTTGGTTTATTTGCTATTTCAGATGCTAAATAAAGTTGTATCCTGCTTTTATCCATTGGCGTTGGTTAAAGCGATAAAGGTAAAGAATGTTGGTGCTGTTGAATTGCTTCTTTCTGTAGTGGACGCTAAGACTATAATGTCGCGTAAAAACAACACTAGTCCTATAGAGATCGCGCTTAAAAATTTTGAATTTTCAATATTTAACGCTCTTCTGCTAAAAGTGTTGGCATGTCCATTCTATAAATCAGAGAAACATCAGGTGTTAGAGCATTTGCTTGCTAAGGCGCTTAGAGATGGTAATGTTCTTGCTGTCAAAATGTTGCTGAGCTTTGGAGTAGATCTGTCACAGGCTCACATGCTAGATAAGCCTTATGGAAGACTGTTTCCGTTAAATATTGCCGTTGAAAAAGGTAATTCCTGCATACTGGATATGTTACTGAATACTGGAATGGTCATTGCCAATGATCGTGAGTTATTCAGAATTGCAGTAAAGCATGGGCGCTGTGTTATGGTCAGTCAGCTCTTGATGGCGGGTGTGGATAGACGAGCTGTTGATGAAATCATGTACGATGCCCAATTGGCCTATTACATCCTTAAATCCCGCTTAACCTTGGGAATGTGAGCAAGCTGGCCGTACTTTTGGCAACAGAGTACAGTTTTTGCACAAAAC
>NZ_BAABFL010000116.1:0-5060 GCF_039540975.1 Kistimonas scapharcae | reverse complement strand
TATTTTGCCTGAAGAGCACAGGGGACGCTCTCTTCATTCAATTTAGCCTTACTTCTTCAGATCGTTAAGCGGGAGTTAAGGCATTAGTTAATAGACGTATTTTCTGGGGAAAAGTTCTTGGTAAAATAGGAGGATTTTGCACAATATCCTATGAAAATGCTCATGTATGGTTGTGTCAGTTATTTCAGGAAGTACTGCTGGCAGGGGAAAAGATCCCTCTGCCAGGGGGGGGTTAGGCATTAAAATAATGCGCATGAAATCTAAGGTGTTCCTCTATGAATGAGGCGATAAAGTAATAGCTGTGATCATAACCCTTTTGGTAACGAATCTCGGCGGAATACTGTTTTGTCTTGCAGACGGATATTAAGTTTTCCGTTAACAATTGCTGTTCCAGAAAGCTGTCTTCAGAGCCCTGATCAATGAGTACAGGCAGCTTTTCCGCTCCTGCTGTAATCAGTTCCGTTGTATCCCAGATCTTCCAGCTTGCCTTGTCATTTCCCAGGTAGTGAGTGAAAGCATTTTCACCCCAGGGGCATTGCGTTGGATTGACGATGGGGGAGAAGGCCGTTGCTGAGGCATATTGATCCGGATTTCTCAGTGCAATCATCAGGGCGCCATGACCGCCCATTGAGTGGCCGGAAATCGCGCGCTGATGGGTGACGGGGAACGTCTGCTCGATTAACGCTGACAGCTCTTTCGTAATATAGTCATACATCTGGTAGTGGCGATTCCAGGGCGCCTGTGTGGCATTGAGGTAAAAGCCTGCACCCAGCCCAAGATCGTAAGCCTGGTCGTCTGCATCGGGCACGCCTTCGCCGCGGGGGCTGGTGTCGGGCATGACCAGCGCCAATCCCAGTTCTGCGGCAATTCGCTGGGCACCGGCTTTGGTGGAAAAGTTTTCATCCGTACAGGTCAGGCCTGACAACCAATAAACGACGGGTACTTTTTCACCGTCGTTGGTTTGCGGTGGCAGGTAGACTGAAAACGTCATGTTGCAGTGCAGGGTGGCAGAGGGGTGGCGATACTGTTTCTGCCATCCCTCGAAGCAGCGGTAGCTGTTGAGTAATTCCAGTGTTTCCGGCATGGGGTTACCTGTACCGGGATGCTGAGCATCCCGGCCTTGCGGGTTTATTGATCGAAATGAATGACGGTGCGGATGGACTTGCCTTCGTGCATCAGGTCAAATGCGGTGTTGATCTCATCCAGCCCCATGGTGTGGGTAATGAAGGTATCCAGTTCAAATTCACCATCCATATAACGCTGAACGTAATCCGGCAGTTCTGAGCGGCCTTTGACGCCACCGAAGGCAGAGCCTTTCCAGACCCGGCCGGTCACCAACTGGAACGGACGGGTGGCTATCTCTTCTCCCGCACCGGCCACACCAATAATGACGGATTCCCCCCAGCCCTTGTGGCAGCATTCCAGGGCCGAACGCATCAGGTGAACATTACCCACGCATTCAAAGGAGTAGTCCACGCCGCCATCGGTCATCTCCACAATGACGTCCTGGATCGGTTTATCGTAATCCTTAGGGTTGACGCAATCGGTAGCGCCCAGCTGTCGTGCAATCTCAAACTTGCTTTCATTGATATCAATGGCAATGATTCGACCCGCTTTCGCCATGGTGGCGCCGATAATGGCAGACAGCCCAATCCCGCCCAGGCCAAAGATGGCAACGGTATCACCTTCCTGCACCTTCGCGGTATTCATAACGGCACCCATGCCGGTGGTCACACCACAGCCCAGCAGGCAGACTTTCTCCAGCGGGGCATCTTTGCGGATTTTGGCCAGGGCTATTTCCGGTACGACGGTGTACTCGGAAAAGGTTGACGTACCCATGTAGTGGTAGATGGGTTTGCCGTCTTTATAGAAACGGGTCGTGCCATCGGGCATCAAGCCCTTACCTTGTGTAGCGCGAATGGCCTGGCAAAGGTTGGTCTTGCCAGATTTACAGAATTTGCATTCGCCACATTCTGGCGTGTATAGCGGAATCACATGGTCGCCGACGGCCAGGCCGGTAACGCCTTCGCCAACCGCTTCAACGATACCGCCGCCCTCATGGCCGAGTATCGCGGGAAAAACGCCTTCCGGATCACTGCCTGACAGCGTGTAGGCATCGGTATGGCAAACGCCGGACGCGACGATGCGTACCAGCACTTCACCTTTTTGGGGTGGCATCAAATCGACTTCTTCGATTTTCAGTGGTTCTCCGGGAGCCCAGGCTACGGCGGCGCGTGTCTTGATCATTTCCATTCTGTCATACCCTGTGTTGTGGGTGAGTGAATCGTGTTGATGCACGTATTGTATTTATTTCTGATGAAACAATAATTGCCGTTTCAGGTAAATCACTATTACTAGGTGGTAACAATGGAGCGCTGGCAGGGTGTCACAGAATTTGTCGCAGTGGTGGATGCAAACAGTTTTACGGGAGCCGCCAAACAGCTGGATGTATCGGTGGCCCATGTCAGCCGCAAAGTGAATACGCTGGAGCAGCGGTTGGGCGCCAAGTTGTTTTATCGATCAACCCGGAAGGTGACACTGACGGAGTCCGGTAACCTTTACTATCAGCATTGTCGCCAGTTGCTGGTGGGGCTCGAAGAAGCCGACAGGGCGGTGGCCGATCTCAATGGTGACCCGAGAGGGTTATTAAAAATGACTGCACCGGTGTTCTATGGCGAGCATTTTGTCGCGCCGCTGGTGAACCAGTTTCTCTGTGATCATCCGGAGCTGCGTCTGGAATTTACCCTGACCAACGAAAAACTGGATCTGATCAGCCAAGGCTATGATCTGGCGATACGCTTGGGCAAACTGGAAGACAGCTCGTTAATCGCCAGAAAAATAGGTCGACGTACCCAGTATGTGTGTGGGTCACCTGATTATTTTCATCGCTATGGTCAGCCTCACACATTGGGCGAGCTCAGTCAGCACCAATGCCTGCATGGTTCAGTGGATGTCTGGCGCTTCCTTGAGCATGGTCAGGAGAAGTATTTTCGTGTTCATGGGCAGTGGCGCTGTAATAGTGGCCTCGCGTTAAAAGATGCATCGTTGCGCGGATTAGGACTTGTCCAGCTGCCTGATTATTATGTTGAGAAACATTTCAAGCGTGGTGAGCTGGTATCTGTGCTGGACCAGTACCGGTTGCCTGATGATGGGATTTGGGCGGTATATCCTCAAAACCGCCATTTGTCTCCGAAAGTCAGGTTGTTGGTTGAGTATCTTATTCTTTGTTCTTCATAAACTATTGCCTATTAGCTGTCACATAAGACTCTATGGTGTCATAGTAGCGTTGAGTATCTTTCTCAACCTTGATGTTGCCATGTCTTAATGTAAGATAGGCGTTTTTTAGAGTGCTGAATGCTTGATTGAGTTGTTCATCCGTCGCATTTAGCTTCTTGTGATGTCTGAGTACTTTATTCATTTCCTCTAGCTGTCTCTTGAAATGGGTTGTCTGATCAAGTGTTAGCTGTTCTGTTGCTGTAGTTGCTGTAGTTGCTGTAGTTGCTGTAGTTGCTGTAGTTGCTGTAGTTGCTGTAGTTGCTGTAGTTGCTGTAGTCTCTAACTTCGTGGTAGATGGTGGCATAATCTGAGCTTTTGCTACATTTGTTGAGGTTTTTGGCTGTTTAGGGCTTTCTGTTTTTATTTTGTGAGAGCGTGTCTTTTTGATTTGTTTTTGTAAGTGTTTTCTATGTTCAAGTTTTATCTTTCTTACCTTTTTAAAATCAACTCTTAATGATACGCCTATCTCTAAGCCTCCATTGTTATTTAAAAGATCCCTTCTCGATATCATCCTGTGCGGCATGCGATGTAGCATTAGACTTAATTGGTCGTATGAATGCAATAATGTTTCCCATCCTTCTTCTGTCATGATTCTTGCGTTATATGGTTCCTGATTAAACAACTTGACAAGTGTATCGTGGACGTCATTTCTGCTGGCACTTTCAAAAAGTTCGGGAGCACAAAAGCTCGGCTTGTTACAGTCCGTGCAGAATGCCATTATTTTATTGTATTCACCGTTGAAATCTTTGTTCTCATAGTCTGAATGGTTTCTGAAGTTGTAAATATGACCTTTAACGAATTCTGGAGATTTAATACTTTCCATTAACTTAACTATCGGGTTTTTATTTGTTTCTGGAATTCCATATGATACCAGCGATAGTTTATTTCTTCCGCTGAAGTATTTGCCAAATAATGTTTCTCCCCAAAAGCGATTTAAGCTCATTGCGATGATAAGTTCTGTTATGGCTCCTTCATCGCCAATCCAGAAGTCCGTAAGGCAGCTTGCCAAGGCTTCTTTGGGAGTGGCATCATCTGCAAGATGATAATGTATGAAGGGTTTATCGTCGTATGTTTTATTAAACGCCTTCATATAGACTCTTCCCGTTTTGAGGTTCTGGGGGGGGCGTCCAACATAAAAATGCGCCTTTTGGATAAAGTCATCCCGTCTTTTCCGGAAAAATGGTTCATTGCTTACGCGATCTGCCTCGTTCAGTAAGTCAAACAAGCGGCCTGCTGGCCAGAAACCTCTATTCAGCGCCTTTTTGGCAGCTTTGAATTTATCCTTGTTTTTTGGGTCATCAATAAATGCTACGACTGCATTTTCTCGTACGACAAAGTTTTCTCGTAACTCTAAACAACACGCAACGATCAGCTCATTAAAGGCTTCCTGATCAGGTATATCTATACCTTCTTGCATCGCTGAAACGGGATCCGATGTGCTCAAAACTGTCTCTTTGGGTCTGGCGCCTTGTGCCGCAGTCAAAGAGGAATCCGGTTCAGGGCTTTTAGATTCAGGTTTTGCTGACGTTTGTGTTCTGTCAGGTATGTCGACGTGGCATTGAGTATCTTCAGGCTCTTGCTCACGACTCACTTTTGGTAGGCTTTTGGGCTCAAGTTTTCGCTTGGCATCAGACGAAGGCTGATTGATTAACATGGGTTCAGAAGAGTGATGAGTCGGTTTATTCTGACAGGGTTTGTTTGCAACGAGCCTGTAGAAAATCTAAAAATAGAATCAGAATGCCTTCATTTTTAATGAATTAATTCTGCTTCAGCTTTCTACAGAC
>NZ_BAABFL010000115.1:0-5918 GCF_039540975.1 Kistimonas scapharcae | reverse complement strand
GCTCTCAACATCGGAAGGACAGGGCGTTGGTGGGCGTCGGTGGGCGACAAGCGACACTCGACTTATGACACAGGACGCATGAAGCTGATCAGCCATTACAAGTCACGGAACGGGTATCGCTTGACGGGGACGGGTGTCGAGTGGTGCAGGTTGCTGTTTAAATGAATATTTGTTCATATGTTGGCACCGGTTGCTGTTCAAATAATGAGCAATTATTGTCGCTTGACGGGTGATGATTGTCTCTTGACATTTGTCGAGAGATAGTGCTGTAAACATATGAAAATCCATCCATAAGGACACGGCAGAAACAGGGTGGACACGCTAAATTACAGAGTGGACACGGAAGTATAAATTCCCTGCGACAGGCTTGAACCCGCGAGATAGAGCGGCTGAAGGGGAACAACACGTTGTTAGTTATAATAGGTACAAAATACCACGGGAAATGACCCAGCAGAGTAATATATAAATGTGTTTTTTACTATATAAACCCCTCTTTTTGCTTTTTTTATATGTCTGGTTATTTTACCGTGTCTTTTGTATCTACTATAACTAACAGCTTCCAGCCCCTATTCCAGACAGTTTTTGGTCTGGTTTCAGTAAGAGAATTAAATATAACCTCCCGTGTCCTGTTTTTTTGCTGTTTTATTTTTTTAATAGCTCTGCTAACATTAGCCTTGCTAATCACAAAAAAGAGGACAAGCGACAAATGACAATCGCCATAGGACAACGAATCCACAACCTGACCGTCCTGAACGAAGCCGAAACCGAAGCCGAACCGGACTCCGGTTTAAAGTACTGGTCTACCCGCTGCGACTGCGGCAATGAAAAGATTATTGAAGATGGTGCATTACGTTCAGGAATCGTCGCTAATTGCGGTTGTACAAGGTGGTTCAGCCGTAAGGACAACGCTCTGGGTGTAACCACAGGGCGTTTGACTGTCGTTGAAATATTAGGGGGTACACCCAAGCAGTTCCTCTGCAAGTGCGTCTGCGGCCAGCATGTTAAGGCTTCGGCAAAAGACATATGTTTCAAAACGGTCGACCATAAGTGCAAACAAAATCCCACTCACCCCTCAGTATTGAGTTTACAGCAGAAAGTCAATGTGTTGAGAGATCAGGTTCTATTGCTGCCTGATGATGAGTATGAACAGCTTGATAAGGCTCTCGAACTGGCTTTGCTTTTAGTACCCTCTCTTAATAACCATTAAGGTACGCCCTATGGACAAAAAGATTCCCGTGTATTACACCAATAAATATGGATTCGAGAAATTTAAATACCTGAACCGTCGGCATGTCCATCTGCTCCGTTTGATATTTTACTCTGAAACCTATGAATATGGACCCCCTCGTAATAATAACTTATGCAAATATCTGGATATTACACCACAAACATTAACTACCTACTCATGCTATCTGACAAGAACAAAACTGGTTAAACGAACACCTGACAAACGACTGGCATTAACCGACAAAGGTCGGGCGTGGTGCGAAGAACATTTCAGTCCTGATTCAAAATACAGAGAACACCCAGCATTCGCCATCTAACCCCCACAAGCCCCTACCCAGGGGCTTTTTTATAAATAAACGAAGTTTTTATAAATAAACGAAGTTTTTATAAATAAACGAAGTTTTTATAAATAAACGAAGTTTTTCATATCTAGAGAAAGGAGAACGACCATGTTGGCAATCGCCATTGGTGACGTTGTTGTTGACCTCGACAAAAGACAATCGAAAAAGCTCCCGCAACGCCTGTCCAGTGCTCTTGTCAGCCGCGATCTGTTCAAGCTGATAGGTGACAAACCTCTCAAGAAATTAGAGCAGCACGAGCGTCAATGGCTGTCTGACGCTTATCAGGGAACAGAGTCGTTTGTCACTTGCTCCCAGATAGCCAGGGCAGCAGAGAAGCTGTCAGGGGACAGTTTTCATGGAAACCTGATCATTGCCCAGTTGAACGGGTTGGGTATGGAGGTCAGGAACGCAAGCATCCATTACCCTGAATACCTCTACAAACAAAAGGGTGTGGTTGTCCCATGGCAGGTGTAAATTAACGCTTGACGAGCGTCCCAACGTCGGGCGAATATATTAGCAGGTTAATAAAAACTAGCAGTCAGAGCAGGAGACACCACAATGACCTACTACCATGATTTCGACGTTCTGATGATCATCAAACAGAACTGCCCATGCACAACTGAAGCCCCCGAGTGTTACACAAAAAACAACGCAGCCCTTTACTGGTATGAATCGTTGATGAGGCTTTCAGAGCGTGGGTTGATTATCCTTGATTACCGCAATAATGAAGTACACCTCCCCGACGAAGTAATGAATGCTTTCGTTGAACAGCAAGGATATGTTGCTGAAGCCTTCCTCGACTCCGTTGAGGTACTAACAACTTTATCTGTTCCGACCATCACCCATTAACTGGTAAGGGTGCCACTCGACAACCATCTAACTGGTGGTGTAATTACGCACCGCTCAACAGGTTCGACTCCTGTTAAACAACCTCGGGTGAGGGATAAAAAGAGATGGTTGAAAAGTGAAGCCGGTTCAAACCCGGCATGGCCGACCCTAAAAAACTTTCTGCTTTAAAAAGCGTCTGGGCAATCCCCCAGGAAACACAACAAAGGACAAAGGTCATGTAACACATAACCCTTGCGAGTGACGCTTGTCGCTTGCCGCGCCATGGAAGACAGCGTGTTATCGAACAAAACAAGGTGGTTTTTGCTGGGTGTTCCGCCACAGTCTCACAAAGAACACCCCCGAGCTGGAATGCGAGCCAGCCGGTAAGCAAGGTACGGTCGCCGCAACGACGCCGGATACGTAACCGGCACTAGACAATAAACATAGGACCTGCCCCGTGAAACTCTCTATTAAACAGAGTAAGGACAACCCCGACAAATACTTCCTGTTTGATGTCGGGGCCAATGAACCCTTGATGAAGTTTGAGTTGTTACATCGCATGAAAGGTGCCCACAACACGGCTGTTTCAATCCTGTCGAGCACCGCTGATTTCCTTGAGAGGAAAGCAAAAGACCCCTACCCAGATGTCGATTGCACCAAGTACCTGAACCCTACCGCTCGACTGATGACACAGGGCATCCTCAATCGTCTGGGTATGAAGTGGCAGCGCAAACCAACACCACTGGATTAAGGACAGAACATGCGAAAAAAGACACAAACCAGAGCTGACCTGCTCAGAAGGATTCTGGAACTGGAAGCACAGCTTGCCAGTACATATCACTTTGCTGACAGGGCAATAGACAAGGCAGGTAAAGACCACATGATGGCAAGTGGTGTTTTGCTTCAACTTAACGCCATTGGTGGGCACCAAATAATCCCTCCGGTCGTTATCAAGGATGGGTTAAGCGACGAAACCATAAAGGCAATAAAAGCTGACCTGAAAGAAAGTTACGAGCTGGCTGTTCTATTCAAACCATAACATTAACAGGGCTGATACATGGTTTTATCCCCAACCACAAAAATTGTTTTCCTTCATGTCGCCCACAACTGCCCGGTCTACGACAAGCGACCATCGGAAAGAAACGCCTGGGGTGATGTCGAGGGTGCTTCTTTACGCAATCTGCTGGCAGAAGGGTTAATCACTGACGACCACGAGCCTGAACTGACGGCCAGAGGTGAGAAGTTCTCTGAAATGCTCTGTGCAGCAATAGAGACAATACCTTTGCCTGTCCATTCATGGAGGGACCCGAGAGATGATCAACGAATGTTACAGGGTCTTCATCAAGTTCAAAGTGAATAGAGAACTTGATGCCAAGAGACGCGATGAAGTCATGCAAAAAGCATGGAGCAAAATAATCCAGCTACGCATGTCCATGAACGACTGCATTCTCTATGACAGTTCCGTGACAGTAAATGCCAACAATGGCCGTGTAGTGACCATTGTGGATAACAAACAAGCGGCTGAAGACTTTCATCGTGAGTTGATGAACTACTTCGGCAAGTTCACATACCTGACAGTGGTGGAAGAAGAATGAAAATAGAGATCAACCTACTGGTCGTTAAAAACAGTGCGACAGGTGAAATCCTTGATGTGAAACCCATCGAAGATATGTACACCAACGTTTCCGTCACCTACCCAACGGGTACTGTCGGCATCAACGCCATCCTTGAGTGGGGCCGCAGCGTATGGGGCGACAGAGTATTCACTGCCTGCGCCAATTACCTGACCGCCGTCGAGCAAGAGAATGCCTTCAGTATTCAAGCCGAAGCGAAAGACATCCCATTGTTGGGGGATGTTGTTGTGGGAGTTGTTGCCATAACCCTCGATACGGAGNTAAATACACCAGCCAACGACGTAGTGCCTCAAATCACCGACAAAGGACGGGTGTTTCTCGAAATGCTGAAAGAAACACCACTGCCAGAACAAAAATGGGCTGACCCGAGGAAAGACGCATGAATAAAGCTGAACAGAATGACGATATTGAGTGGTATAAGCCCCTATTTGTGTACCTGCTTTCGCATGTGTCGCTGTTCAATAGTTTTCCTGACTGCATGGAGGACGATGACACAGTATCGACCTTCGACGAACATCTCATATTCGCCACAGGCGTCCTGTTAATTGGTGGGTATGTCGAGCGTACTGAAGCCGGTGTTGTACTGACCAAGAAGGGAATGAACTACCACAAACAACTTGTTTTTGTCGTGAATAACATTGCCAATGAAACAGAACGGGAGACACGCGATGACACCACTTACTGATCGCCCAACAAAGAAGCAGCGTCTTCACGCCCAGGCAATGGCAACTTTGCACAAGGCAAAGGTGTCTTTTGAGACAAAGAACAATGGCGCTCACCTGATCGTGTACAGCACCTACTCGGTCATCGACTTCTGGCCGGGGACAGGCAAGTGGGCAGTAAGGCTATCACACCGTAAAGGTAATGGCCTTCAGTCCTTGTTGCACCTAATAAATGCAGAAGAAGACATTTTCGGGAACGATGTCTGCCAAGAGTGCGACGGCGAAGGTTTCATCTACGAAGGTGGCTTGTCCGTCAACCCTGAAATCGACAACCGGGTACCTTGTTCCGAATGCAATATTAGCGGTGCTGATATATGAGACAACAATATCTCTATGTGCATAAAGACGCACCAAAGGACCTGTATTTCACGCCAGAAGATCGTCGTTTTTTGATAGCTAAATCAAAAACTGACATACACCCGGTCTTCAAAAAAGCCGCAGCAAAAGCTGTTGAGTTGATGTTTAACAAACCAAACAAGGGAGTATGAAAAATGGGATACAAAATTCACGTCTATGACAGCAGCAAATACCGCGAATACCAACACGCAGAGCCAGACGGCGCTATATACAGCACTCCAGACATTATGGAGTGTCTGTATCACAACTACGGCTTTGAAGAACTCAGGGATTTAGCCCATGCCATCGTCTCTTGCATTGGCACGGACGCTCTGATGGTGGGTATCGTCGCACAAAACACATTCGTCTCTTTAGACGAAATAGACGACTGCTTCACTGACGACAACGATTTTGATGATGCTGTAGCCGAAGCACTATTAAAGAAGCAGCAAAAAAAAGAACCCAGTCCAATAGATGTAGCCCCGCTCCATTACTACCTGACCAACCAGATCATTACTTGGGCCAACAAAGACGACAGTTGTGTAGGTGACAAGTTCGACACCGGTGAAGATGATCTGGTATCCCAACTCTGGGATTATGCGGTAGCGATCGAGAAGGCATGGATTGAATTTGAGAAAGACCGTGACGCACCGGGCGTGTTTGTCTATGACGTAGGCGACAATTACGCCCCGCGCATGATGATCGAGATGCTGGAGCACCCGAACGCTCTTGAAAATGAACTCCCGGCACTCGACGAATGGCAAAAGAATGTCAACATACTGGTTGATAAGTACATGGATTGCCAGGAACCAAAAAATGATCAATCCGTG
>NZ_BAABFL010000114.1:0-41624 GCF_039540975.1 Kistimonas scapharcae | reverse complement strand
AGGCTGGGTTACATGGCTGCGCGAACCTGCCCCATGCCAGCAAGGCTTCTCAAGCTGGCTGAGCCACAGTGGTAATCAGGTATGGTTATGTGGAGGTAAATTAGAGTCATGGAAAAGGTCAGCTGAAGTATTAATTACTAACGGAGGTTCGGAGGCTCTTGGGGTCGCTGCCTTGGCAGATATTACGTCGTCTATTGAAGATGATGTCGAAAAGCTCGATGATCTTCAGAGTAATGGAAGTCGGATTTTTAAGATTAGTAGCGCTATGGGCACCATTCATGGTTTGATTATTTTTGATGAGACCGAAGTGGGTGGAGAAAAAATTGCCAGCATTCAAGTAATTCAATATGACCCTTCGGACGCACGTCAAGGAAATGTGTTAAATCAACTTATGAATTTGTTTGTTCGAGAATTGCATCAGGAGCGCCACGTTGACGTGCTTCAAGTATCTGCATCCACGGATGAACTGACTGAAATTTTTGGTCGTTTAGGATTTGACACTATAAACGACTGATGCTTTGTTATCGTGGCTTGAACAATACCAAACAATGTAGTCAATCTGGTTTAATGTTAAGCCGTTCGAATATTTGGCAGGTTTCGATTGATATTTACTATTAATCTTTATCTGTAACAATATTCAAAGCATGGCTGGGTAACACGTCGGGCCATAGGTGTGAAAGTGCTTCTCTCATCCTATAAGGGGTTCCTGCGCTTATGGCCTGTCTCAGCTGCTCTGCAAAAGTGGCTTGTTGAAGACTGATAATCAGCGGTGAAGTGCTCTCTTCTGTCAATGCTGCATTGAGGGGTGTCACGAGCTTCAAGAAGGCTTTTTCAGTCAGTGTAACCTGGTCAAGACCGCTGAAACCTATGCGATCCTCGTACCGCAGATAACCCTCTTCCGCCAGCCAGAGCATGGCCTGATAGCAGGCCATGTGGCGTTCAGAGGGAATGCCGTATTCATCAGCAGGGTCGCAGTCAGCAATGTCATCCACATACAGCGCATCCTTGCGCGGAAAATGGCCATACAGCTTCAGGAGAATGTGGGCGCAGTCCTGAAAGAAATCATCGATATGAATATCTGCCATGATCCTGTCGTATCCTTTCTTGTGTGATGACGCCTGTTACTTGCGTATTCGTTCC
The DNA here is from genome assembly GCF_039540975.1 of Kistimonas scapharcae. NCBI lineage: Bacteria > Pseudomonadati > Pseudomonadota > Gammaproteobacteria > Oceanospirillales > Endozoicomonadaceae > Kistimonas > Kistimonas scapharcae. The sequence continues at coordinate 40,484 of NZ_BAABFL010000114.1, read as the reverse complement.
AGATATTTTGCCAGCCTGTTAATGGCAATTTCCAGCTCATCGACACGGGGCAGGGTAACAATCCGGAAATGGTCATTGGCCGGCCAATTGAAGCCGGAGCCCTGAACCAGAAGCACCTTTTCCTGACGCAGCAGATCCAGGATGAACTGTTCATCATCTTCGATGGGGTACATCTTTGGATCAAGTTTCGGGAACAGGTACAGTGCGCCTTTTGGCTTGACGCAGGTGACGCCGGGAATGTCGGTGATCATTTCCCAGGCTTTATCTCGCTGTTCGAGAAGACGTCCGCCGGGCAATACCAGATCATTAATGCTCTGATATCCACCCAGTGCAGTTTGTACAGCATGCTGGGAAGGGACATTGGCGCACAGGCGCATGGAGGCCAGAATACCCAGGCCTTCTATATAATCCTTCGCCTTATGCTTGGTGCCACTCATCACCATCCAGCCAGTACGGAAACCGGCCGCTCGCCAGGACTTGGATAACCCATTAAACGTCACAAACAATACGTCGTCGGCCAGAGAGGCCAGTGCCGTATGTTCGGTACCGTCATAGAGTATCTTGTCGTAAATCTCATCGGCAAAAACGATCAGGTTGTGCTCTCGAGCCAGTTCGACAATACCTTCAAGAATCTCACGTGGATAAACAGCGCCAGTCGGGTTGTTGGGGTTGATGACCACAATGCCACGGGTTTTCGCAGAGATTTTGCTGCGAATATCATCCAGGTCAGGGTACCAGTCGGACTGCTCATCTTTGATGTAATGCACCGCGCTGCCGCCGGCAAGGTTGACCGCCGCCGTCCAGAGAGGGTAGTCCGGTGCGGGAATCAGCATTTCATCGCCGTTGTTTAGCAGGCCCTGCATGGCCATGACAATCAACTCGCTGACACCGTTACCAACAAAGATATCTTCAATCTCAACGCCATTGATTTCCCGTTGCTGGCAATATTGCATGATGGCCTTGCGAGCAGAAAACAGGCCCTTGGCGTCACAGTACCCCTGGGATGCGGGCAGGTTGAGAATTACGTCCCGGATGATTTCTTCCGGAGCATCAAAGCCAAACGGCGCAGGATTGCCGATATTCAGCTTGATGATACGCTGGCCTTCTTCTTCCAGCTTTTTGGCTTCGCTGAGCACGGGGCCGCGAATTTCATAACAGACGTCGAGCAGTTTGGTCGACTTGAGAATTTCAGACATGGCTGTCCCGAAAAAACTGACCGCTGCAGGCTCTGGTCAGCGGTCATTGTGGGTGTTAAGGTCGAAATCATACCGCGTCCTAAGGAGGGAAACCATTGGCAAGATCAGATCGTAACGATAGCCGTGCTGACATTGTCAGCCGTTCTGACGACAAGTGGCGTGAGCAGCTGACGCCTGAGCAGTACCGGGTGTGTCGTCAGCAGGGGACTGAGCCGCCATTTACCGGTGCCTTATATCATTGCAAGGAGAAGGGGGAGTATCACTGCAGCTGCTGTAATCAGCCGTTGTTCAGTTCTGAGGCAAAATATGATTCGGGTTCGGGTTGGCCGAGTTACTGGCAACCGCTGTCAGATGACGCAGTGACCACCGAATACGATACATCCCATGGGATGGTGCGGGTTGAAGTGAAATGTGCCCGATGCCAGGCTCATCTTGGCCATGTGTTTCCCGATGGGCCCAAGCCAACAGGTATGCGCTATTGCATAAACTCTGTTGCACTGTCATTTGTCCCACCTGAACAGTAACTCTATCCGTTAAAGCCACTTCTCGAGCGTTTTCTTCAGGGTGCTACGCTCAAAGGGTTTGGCGATGTAATCCTGCATGCCAGCCCTGTAGCAGCGTTCACGGTCATGGCTGAGGGCATTGGCCGTGAGCGCTATCACGGGAATATCACAGGTTTTTGCGTTGTTGCGCAGCTGGCGGCAGGCTTCATAGCCATCCATTACGGGCATGTTGCAATCCATTAATACCAGATCAAATAACGCTTTCTGGCATCGATCCAGGCATTGTTGACCGTTCCTTGCGGTTGTCACCTGGTAGCCTAATTGCTCCAGCATGCCTTCTGCGACCATCAGGTTCGTCGGATTGTCCTCAACCACCAGAATACGGGTGGTTATTGGTGGTGCTTCCTGGACAATGACATTGGGTGGTGTCATCGAATAGGCTGTTGCAGGGTGAATGTCAGAACCGAGAAGCTCTGCAAGGGTCGTATGCAGTTGCTCTTTTCTGATGGGTAATGGCATTACGACAGTATCGTTTTCAGGGGTATTGGTGGCTGTATTATCTGACCCCTGTAACAATAGGGTTGGGTTCTGTCGCTCAACCACAAGGTGTTGAGCGTGTGTCAGCAGGAGAGCCGTCTTTGACAGACGTTCCAGGTCCTGTTGCCGCCATGGGCCGTGCCAGCTGGGAACCCAAACATCAATCTTCCATTCACGACAATAGCCGTAAATTATAGAGGCTAATACGGGAGGTGCGGCGATCGCCATGGTCGTACCGGCGATAGTTATTGTGTGGTGGTTTAGTGGGTATGGGGACACTTCCTGCACCGTTTGCTCAAAGGGCAGTACCACTGTGAATCGGCTCCCTTCGTTAGGTTGCGATTCCACGGTGATGGAACCGCCCATCGCTTCTGCAATTTTTTTCGATAGTGCCAGCCCCAGGCCGGTACCGCCAAACTTCCGTGTGGTATCGGATGATGCCTGTGAAAAAGCGGTAAAAATATCCTCCTGCATGGCTTCCGGAATACCAATGCCGGTATCACGAATCTCGACATGCAGTTGGCACTGTTGATCAGGCTGCACCTCGGCCCAGGCCTTGAGGATAACGCTACCGTGATGAGTAAATTTGATCGCATTCCCTAACAGGTTGGTCAGTATCTGATGTAGGCGGGTGGGGTCACCCACAACGGTATGGGGAAGGGCGTGATCCAGTTGATTCTGCAGAATCAAACCTTTGTCAGTAGCGCTTTGTCCCAGCAGAGCGGTCGCCGTTTCCAGGGTGTCGTGAAGATCAAAAACAATGGCTTCTATCGTCAGTCTGTCGGATTCGAACTTCGAGAAGTCGAGAACCTCATTGAGCAGCTGAACAAGAATAATGCCGGATTCACGCGCCAGCTGCAGTTTTGCCTGTTGGGACTCCGTGGGATTGTCCCTGAGTAACAGGTCAATCATGCCCAGAATGCCATTGATGGGGGTTCTCACCTCATGACTCATACTGGCCAGCATGGAGGCACGGGTTTTCGCCATCTGTACCGCATCCTGGCGGGCCTGGTCCAGTTCCTCGTTGGAGTCCCTGAGCTGGCGGTTGCGGGCATTGAGTTCGGCGGTTCGATTATCGACAATGTTTTCCAGATCAACCAGGTAATTTCTCAGTTGTTTTTCAGCCTGCCGACGTTTTTTCAGATTGGTTGAAATGACATGCAGCAGGCGATTGATGGAGTCAACCAGACTGCCAATCTCATCATATTCATGACCTGCCGGATACTTCAGTGCAATGGGGGTGCGTGCATGGTTGTTCACCCGACGCAAATCCCGGGTCAACGCGGAAAGCGGTTGGGTAGTCATGCGATAAAACAGTAGTAGCAGGACAATGGCCAGAATTAATCCTTTAATAATGGCGGTGACTGCGGTTACGACTGAACGCTTGATAAAACTGCTGCCGTAAATATAGGTATCAATTTCCAGTATCAGGAAGCCCAGCTTTTCTTCCGGGTCGTAGGCGACACGCAGCGGTTTTTTGTATTGGCGTGTCTTGCCAAACAGCGTGTCGCTGACAACACGGGTAGTGTCGTGTTGTATATCCCGGGAAATGGCTGCCAAAGGTGTGTTATTTTCATCCGTCATTTCGGCACGGATGATAGTTGGGGAGCGGAGCAGGCCCAGCAGTAATTCCTGGGCTAACTCTTCATCAATGTTATAAGCGATACGGGCTGCGGGAGTGCTGCTGATATTGAGCAGTGCCTGCATTTCCTGGTCAATGGCATGATCCTGTTCGTAGAAGTCCAGAGTGACCTGTATCACGCTGAACAGTGCGCCTATCAGGAAGGTGAGTATCAGTGTATTTCTGGCCTGTTTGTAGGACAGGCGTTCACTGAGTCTGGTTTTCATAACATCCCTGTCATACTGCCCGGTACCTGTTTTATCAGGATGCCGGATTTCCCTGTCGGTGAGTACTATTTTTTCATTTTCTGGATAATGGCGCACTCTTTCTCCCAGGTTTCCACGACGGAGGGCAGTTGCATTAACCGCTCAAGGTAAGCGCAGAGGTTTGGATACTGGTTACTATCGGGCTGTTCACCACCATGTTTGAAGGAGAGGAACTGACTGATAACAGCGAGATCCGCCAGAGTGATACTGTCGCCTACCAGGTAGTCATTATTTGCCAGTGTCTGCTCCAGATAAGTGAGCATGGGGGGAAGTTTTTTCGTTAATGACTTTTCTATCGCAGCTTCATCACCGGGCTTGCCCAAAGAGGGAAGAAGAAAACGGTTTCTGAAAATAGTGAAAGTCAGATGCGGCGCCAGCTCATAATCGGCATATTTTTCAAACCACCGCACACGAGCTGCATCCAGCGCATTGTCGGGAATCAGTCGTGTTGTGTCTGACAGGGTATCCAGAAACTGGCAGATCACACTGGAATCGGCAATGGGCGTGTCATCAACGGTTAAAACGGGTATGCGTTTGAGTGGGTTGAGTTCTACAAACCAGTCAGGGAAATTAAAGGGTAAAACAGGGGTCAACTCATAAGGCAGCTCTTTGAGTTTCAGGGTCAGAATGGTCTTCCGGACAAAAGGCGATAGCGGAGCCCCCAGGAGTTTGAGTTTCATTCTTATCATTCCTCTCCTTTATGCGTACGGAGAGTGTACATGACCATGATGGAATGTGAAAAAGAATCGCGGCCAGGCTGTTGACTCCCGGAAAGTGAACCCCTATTATTGCCGCCGTCCATGAGGTCCCCTTCGTCTAGTGGCCTAGGACACTGCCCTTTCACGGCAGTAACAGGGGTTCGAGTCCCCTAGGGGACGCCATATTTGAAAAAGCCTTCTTGCTTTGCAAGAAGGCTTTTTTTATGCCCGCAATAATTGTCGGGCCACGTGCCAGGAATAGCTGTAATCATTGCCTGCCAAATGCAGGAACAAATCCCTGTTGTATGAGGTTTTCAAGCGAAGCAAAAGGCGATTTTAGCAGGTCATTCCAGTTAAACCATGACCAGCCTTTACGCTCATCTGGTTCCGTGATGCAGGGTTCACCATCGCACTGTTTGGCTAGAGCGAACAGTGTGATGTAATGCTTTCCTTCCTTTTCAAAAATATCGGTTGTGAACGCTACAGTTTCTTGATAACCGTTTCTTCCAGTGTTTCACGGATGGCGCAGTTTGCAGGGGTTTCACCAAGCACCGGGTAGAGTCATGTGTCTTTACCGTATGAACCCGTGCGTTCTCCCAGCAGAATTTTGTCTGCTCGAATGATAAAGACATCGACGTCAACGGCAATGGTGGATTGCGTTTTAATAGGTCAGTGAGTATTAGGGGAGTCTAAGTGTGGGGAGGTATAGGAGAGAGAAGGAAAGGCGGAGGCGCTAAAGCCCCCGCCAGGCAGATCAGGCTTCAGCAGCCTTACGATCTTCGTGGTAGGTGATCCCTTCTGCGTCTTCGGTGATCCAGGTGCCGGATACGCCGTTAGCAATGTTAACGACGTCGTACAGGCTACCGATACCGGCGAACTTGCCGCCCTTGCGGACGAAGTTGGCAGCAGCTTCGATCTTCGGACCCATGGAGCCGGCCGGGAAGTCCAGAGAGGTGATCGCGTCAGGTGTCGCCTTGTGGATTTCTTTCTGATCAGGCTGGCCGAAGTTGATGCATACGGCGCTAACGTCGGTCATGATGATCAGGGCATCAGCACCCATCTGTTCTGCCAGGATGGCCGCGGACAGATCTTTGTCGACAACGGCTTCAACGCCAACCAGCTTGCCATTTTCGTCCTTGCGAACCGGTACACCGCCACCGCCTGCACAGATAACCAGAGCGCCTTGCTCGGCCAGCTTGCGGATCATCTCAACTTCAACGATACCCTGGGGCAGTGGAGAAGGAACGACACGACGGAAGTATTCGCCGTCAGCCTTGATGGACCAGCCTTTTTCAGCGGCCAGGGCTTCGGCTTCTTCTTTGCTGTAAACCGGACCAACGAACTTGGTCGGATCCTGGAAGGCAGGGTCGTTAGCGTCAACCAGGGTCTGGGTTACCATGGTCGCGATCTGTGCGCCATTGGTGTGGTTGTACAGTTCCTGCTCCATCATGTAGCCGATCATACCGGCGGTTTCAGCGCCCAGTACGTCCAGCGGATAAGGGGCAACTTTGGTGTAGGCAGCGTTTTGCAGAGCCAGCAGACCCACCTGGGGGCCGTTACCGTGAGTCAGGATTACTTCGTGCTCCTGGGCAACTTTGGCAATCATTTCAGCGGCTTTGCTGATGTTTTCGCGCTGGATATCAGCTTCCAGAGGCTGACCGCGCTGCAGCATGGCGTTACCGCCCAGAGCGATGACAATACGCATGACAGGATTCCCTTACTTTCTTTGGTGATTCGATGATCCATTCCGGTTTTTTATCGGCACCGGTACTGGATTGTATATCCGAGAGGGGATTCACTCCGGTATAGACACCATATTAGGTTCGAGAGTTCCGATTCCAAGTGTGTTTTGTACGTACTTTGGCCAATAATCGACGGTGTGTTGACCTGAGATAAGGTTTACGTGTCACTACAGTTATAGTTATTTAACACTTGGTAAGTGGCTGCTGGTTTTGTTGATAAATATCGTCTTTAAATTGACGTTTGAGGCGGGGAAAATCAGTTTTTATGATGTTTTTCAGGAAAAACAAAGGCCGACATAGGTCGGCCTTTGTTTCTGTGAGGATACCGTTGTCTATCAGGCCGCTTCGGCGCTGACAGCATACTGGTTGCGCAGATCCTCGATCTTTTCCAGGTAGTCCTTGTATTCGGACGAATCCATGTGCGCATAGTTGAAGTTCTTGTACAGACCGGTCAGCTTCACGAAGAAGTCGCGGGCGACGTTCTTGTCAGCGAAGTTGTAGTCCTGACGGATCAGGTCAACGATTAGGCGGAAGCTGAACTTCTGACGCTCCAGGGAGCAGGCGGCGTCGATATGGTCGAAAGCGTCCTGCTGCAGGTAAACCATGTCCAGGAACAGGGACTTCTGGAACTCGACGTAGTCGCCCAGGGTCACACCTTCTTCACCGGTCACCTGCATCATCTGGTTGATGCTTTCACCGCGAACCAGCAGCTTTTGCATCTCGGTCACCATGGCAACCCAGTCGCTGGACAGGTTGGCGTCGTACCAGGGCTTCATCTGATCCAGGTAACGAGACCAGGAGATCAGCGGGTCAACAGCCGGGAAGAAACGCTTGTAAGCACGATCGTAAGACAGACCCAGGAAGCACTTCACGGTCGCCAGGGTGGACTGGGTCACGGGCTCTTCGAAGTTACCACCGGCCGGTGATACGGTGCCGATCATGGTCAGGGAACCGGACTCGCCGTCTTCGTTGCTGATCACACCCGCACGCTCGTACAGACCCTTGATAGCGGAGTCGATGTACGCCGGGAAGCCTTCTTCACCTGGAATTTCTTCCAGACGGTTGGAGGTTTCACGCATCGCCTGCGCCCAGCGGGACGTGGAGTCAGCCAGGATCAGAACGTTGTAGCCCATCTGACGGTAGTACTCACCCAGGGTCAGACCGGTGTAGATAGAGGCTTCACGGGCCGCAACCGGCATGGAGGAGGTGTTACAGATGATGGTGGTACGGTCCATCAGGGAGCCGGCGCCGCTGGGATCCTGCAGTTTCGGGAACTCGTCGATGGTTTCTACCACCTCACCGGCACGTTCACCACAGGCGATAACGATAACGATGTCGGCAGAAGAGTACTTGGACAGCATGTGCTGCAGTACGGTCTTACCCGCACCGAACGGACCAGGGATACAGCCGGTACCGCCACGGGCGATGGGGAAGAAGGTGTCAACCAGGCGCTGCTGGGTGATCAGAGGCTCAGTCGGGTAGTGACGGGTGGTCTTGCCGCCTTTCTGAGACAGGGTCTCGGAAATGGAGCGACGCACCGGCCAGCGCTGAATCATGTTCAGTTCGCGCTCTTTACCCTGCTCGTCGCGCACGCGGGCAACGATGGTGTCAACGGTAAAGGTGCCTTCCTGGATCCAGTCGACAGTCACGGAACCGGTCAGGTCAAAAGGAATCATGACCTTGTGCGTGAAGCGGCCTTCCTGAACAGTACCCAGGGTTTCACCGGCACGCAGGACGTCACCAACACGAGCCTTGGCAACAAAGGACCAGGTTTTGGTACGGTCCAGGGCTTCCGCCTGAACGCCACGCTGCAGGAAGGTGCCGTGCAGCTGGGCCAGGGTTTCCAGCGGGTTCTGCAGACCGTCATAGATCTGGCTCAGGATGCCCGGGCCCAGTTCTACGGACAGCAGCTGACCGGTCTGGACGATGTAGTCACCGACGGCAACGCCGCGGGTGTCTTCGAAGACCTGAATGTCGGCGGTTTTGCCGTGAACCCGCAGGACTTCAGACATCAGCATTTCATCAATGCTTTCGTTCTGCTTGCGGCTGGGTACCACGTAAACCACTTCGTTCTTAACCAGGGCGCGGCTCTCTTCGCCCTTGTCGATGGTTTCAATGGTGATGATGTCACCATTGACGGCCACGACGCGGGCTGTGGCGTTTTGTTCGTGCGTTGTACTCATAACGCGATAACCTTTTTCTAGCACAGTCGGTACATTGACCGTTCTGCAGATGAAATCGTCGTGATCAGTTGCTGACCGGCAACTGGTCCCTGAATTCGCCGAGGCTCTTGTCGATCAGCTTGCGGAACCGGACCTGGGCCTTGCCAGTGTCATAACTGGTCCAGCGGGCGACCAGGTTCCAGCGCAGTACATAGATAACCACTGCCTCGAAATCGAACTGGTGTCGGGTGGCCAGCCGGTTCAGCTGATCCCAGACAGCCTGCAGCAGGGTTTTTTCCAGTTCAACACAGTTGCCAGTGCGCAGGCACTCAGCCACTTTGCTGATCCAGGGAAACGCCTTGCCAAGACCCAGGGTCGGTGAGCTCCAGTGGCTACGAATGTATTCATAGCGGGTTCCGTAACTCCACTTGGCGGTGGTTGGCGCTGCTTCACCCAGGTGCTTGCGGCGCAGGGCGGCTACGATAGTGCGCATATCCAGGCGCCAGTCCACGAGTTCGCGCAGGGTCTGGCTATCCAGCTGATCCCGGGCTTTTTCGGCCAGGCGGATCAGGGCGCTTTCATTGACATCGTCTGCCAGGTGATCCCAGTGCAGCAGATTCTCGATCATGACCAGACGTTCCTGATCGGCCATATCCAGCATGGACAGGCGACGGTCCAGCTGGAAGCGGGAGATCGGGGTGATCCGGCTGTTGAACAGGGAATCAATGTGCGGCAGCGAGGTCAGCAAGGTATAACAGGCATTCTCAGCCATGGCTTGCTCCTTAACAGCCGCTGCCGGAGCCGGTAGCCGGACGTCAGAAAAGTCCGGTTACCGTTAGCCGGCAGCGTAAGCCTTAATTGATGATGCCTTCCAGCAGCGCGCGGAAGCGGGGCTGCAGGTGCTTCAGCAGCATGGTGCTGACAGCCGTGTCATCCAGCTCAACCTCGATGTTCTTCTCGCGCAGGCGGAAGGTCACGCCGGTCTGCTTCTCGCCGCCGACCTTGAAGGTGACGCCGTTGCTCAGCATTTCCTTGCCCTGGCGCACTGCGAAGTAGGCCAGTGAGCCTTCTTTCAGTGCTTCCGGGTGCTCACGCAGGTCTTCAACACCGATGACCTTGCGGGGCAGGATCACTTCGACGTTTTCTTCACCACGCAGGCTGTTACGACCGGCGACTTCAAGAATCATGTTCTTGAGGATGCCCTGGTCTTCCATTTCCCGTGCGACGGTCAGGCGGATCTGCTCAGAGAACTGCTTGAGCAGGAAGTCCTTCAGTTCCAGCACGGCGTTACGGCCGGCCAGTTCCAGGGACTCTTCGCCGGCCTTGATGGTGAAGTCGGCTTCTTTTTTCGCCTTGTTCACCAGGTCAGTGGCCTGCGCGCGCGCTTCTGCCAGAATCCGCTCCGCTTCAGCGCGGGCGTCGGAGACAATCTTGTCGGCTTCAGAGCGGCCGTTGGCAACGCCCTGATTGCGGAGCTTTTCAATCAGCTCCTGTACCCCGACGGATACATTACTTGCTACTTCAGTCATGACTTCACCCTGTTAGCAACGTTAATCGACAGGCTTAGGCGGCGATGTTGCCAGCCAGAACCAGGGCGAATACGAAGGCGAATACAGAGAAGCCTTCTACGATAGCCGCAGGAGCGATAGACAGACCGAAGATTTCAGGCTTGTTCTTGGACGCATTGATAGCACCAGCAACCGCCTTGCCCTGGTAGATAGCAGTAACCAGCAGTGCAACACCTGCCAGAACGCCGATGCCGAAGAAAGCAGGCGCAGTGTCAACGGTCAGGGGGGTACCCATCAGGATGAACATGATAACGATACCCAGAATGCCCTGGGAAGAAGGCAGTGCAGACAGACCGATGAACTTACCGTAACCGCTTTCAACGTCCAGCATGGCGCCACAGGCCGCCTGACCGGAGATAGAGCAACCCATACCGGAGCCGATGGCACCCAGAGCCATAGGAGCGAAAATACCAGCCCAGCCCAGCAGCATCATATAGTTATCCATGAATCAATCCTCTTGCTTTTTAAACGGTTTAAACGGGTAGCCTTCTTCAGTCAGGCTCCACTTGAAGAACTCAATCACATTCAGACGCAGGCCGTGCACAACACCACCCATCAGGGAAAGGCTGATATTGAGCAGGTGACCCGCGATCAGGATCAGGGCGCAGAACAGAACACCGATACCCGGCATGCTTTCCAGAACCTGGAAGGCCAGCGTATTGAAGGTTACTGCCAGAGACGCGCCGGCCAGACCGAGGGCAAACAGACGCATGTAGCTCAGGATATCGCCAAAAACACTGGAGATATTGTAAAGCGCATGCAGACCGTCAGCGATCCGGAACAGTACGTCTTTCGCACTGGAGACCGGGCGTGTGCTGGTAAACAGGAAGATCAACGCTGCACCGGCAATGGCTAATGCAGGACCAAACGTTGTTTTCCAGACCGGCTCCAGATCACCCGTTATGCCGAGCCACAGGGCAACACCACCGGCGATGGCCAGTGTCCAGCCCAGGGGCGCCAGCGCATAGAGGCGCGTTCGGTTGTTCCAGGCAGTGACCAGGTTCGCGATCACGATATGGGTCGCACCAATGATGATGGAAACCTTCATCATGGCGCCGTAGTTGTTCATATCGATGAAATGCAGCGAACCAAAGAACGTGTCCTTGTCTGGCGTGTAACCGAAGTAGCTGCCGGAGCAGATGCCCCAGACAATACCGAGACCTGACATGAAATAGGCCAGGTTACGGATGCGGATGCCTGTCTCGCTGGCACCCAGTTTCTTGCGGAACAGGAACACGAGGCCGCCGAGGATGGCGCAGTAGGCCGCGTCGTTCATGATCATGGCAAAGAACAGGGAGAACGAGAAGAACACCACGGTGCTGGGGTCCCAGGTCCGGTAACCGGGCAGCTGGTAGAAAGCCATGGCTTCCGTACCGCCGGCAACGGATTCGGGGTTTTCCAGCAGGGTCGGCGGATTGTCTTCCGGCGCCGGGTCTTCGATGGTGGCGGCTACGGCAAAGGACGCGACAAATGCACTGGCGCGTTCTTCTTCATCCGCAGGCAGCCAGCCTGAGACCAGGAAAAACTGGTCATCGTCGAGGGTAACACGACGAGCGTCTTCCAATGCGCGGGTGTCTTCCTTGCGGGCAACGATCTGGCTGAGGACGTAAAGCCAACGGGTCAGAGACTCCCGTTCACCCTGAATATCCTCCACCTTCATTTCCGCTTCTTCCAGCTGGTGTTCCAGGCTGGACAGGGAGTCACCGCCCACATGGGAGCGCTTGACCGGCAGCAGGTTAACATCCGGTTCTGTTTTGTTCAGCAGGACGACATAGCAGTTCTTGTGATCACGGTGCACCACTTCCCAGGGCATCTCGATCTCTTCGAGTGCTCCCATGTCATGGTGGGGAATCACGTAGAACCACAGACGGATGTCGTCCAGCTGATTCAGTTCCGGAAAGGAAAAATCGCCCCAGGGGCGAACTTCCCGGATCCGCTTGATCAGGTTGTCACGGGCGTCAGACGCGGCACGCAGCTGATTCTTGTTGGCAAGAACCTTGGCGACCACCTCGTCGGTGTCCATGGCATCCATACGACGGATTTCCCGTCGTTTGACCGGACAGCTCAGGAGGTGACTATAGGCCTCCTTTGCAGCCCGGGGCTCACTGAGCTCGCCTTCGGGGGCAGCCGGTGTCTCAGCCAGGGGAATCAGGTGAACACACCCCATTTCCTGTAGTCCGCTGAGTACGGCTTCCTTCTCGCTGGCTAGCCCATAGAGCGTGATCTTCTTGAGTGTTTTGATACTCATGCTCTTATCCAGCTTTAGGCTGACTGCCGGGGCAGATCAGCTGGCCATCTTGGTTTTGGAGATCTTGGCGTTCACCACCGCAGCACGATCCATATCGGACATGAAGATCTTGATCTTCGCGATATTCTTGTTGCTGCGTGGAATCAGAACCTTGGAGAACAGGTTCACACGCTGGGACGTGGTGCGGGTCGCTTTGCTGATCTCCTGGTAGCGCAGTTCACGCACCAGCATCTCAACATGCAGTTCCACCATTTCCTTCAGGCGTTCCACCAGGAAATCCACCCAGTGAGGTTTGGTCAGGTAGCTGTACTGTGCGACTTCTACCTCAACTTTTTCAACGACAGGCACGGTAGTACCGACGATGTTCTGTTCACCCAGAACCACGTTGGTCACACGCACCAGGCCTTCGACGTTGATATCCTCACAAGCAAGCATTGGTAGTTGCTCACTGACGTCTTTTTCGATCTGCTCAATACGCTCGCGCGCTTCCCTGACAGCATCCTCTGCTTTTTTCCGCTCCGCCATCAGCTGCTGACGCTTGAGTTCCAGCGCCGGCAGGTAACGGTTGAACGTTTTCAGGTTGCGCTTTTCCCGGTTAAGCGAGCTTTTGTTCAGCGCAATCTTGGCCATGGTTTATGCCCCGGCGGTTTCAGTGGCAGCTGCCGCAGCAACCTGGGATTTCACGGGCCAGTACTTCTCGATCAGGCTCTGCTTCATCAGCGTCTCTTCTGGGCTGAAGCAGTCAGCCAGGATCTTCCACGCCAGGTCGAGGGCCTCTTCCAGGCTCATGGAGACGTCCAGCTTCATGAAGTTGTCGATGAACTGGTCACCGAAGCGAATCACTTTCTCATCGTACGGAGACAGTTCGAAAGCCATCGCCTGCTTCTGCTTGGCGTTCACGGAATCGGAGTAGAAGCGGATCATGGTGTTCATGATCTGGCTGTGGTCTTCCCGGGTTTCCTTGCCGATAACCATCTGCTTCAGACGGGACAGGGAACCGAACGGATCGATAACGCCGTCGTGCAGGTAGAACTGACCTTCGGTGATGTAACCGGTGTTATCCGGAACCGGGTGGGTCAGGTCGTTACCGGGCATGGTGGTTACCGCCAGGATGGTCACGGAGCCAGCGCCCTTGTAGTCGGCTGCCTTCTCGTAACGGCGGGCCAGCTGGGAGTACAGGTCACCCATGTAACCCCGGTTGGCCGGGATCTTGTCCATGGCAACACCGATTTCCTTCATGGCGTCGGCATAGGAAGTCATGTCGGTCAGCAGGACCAGAACCTTCTTGCCTTCTTCTACCGCGAAGTGCTCAGCCACTGCCAGAGACATGTCGGCGATCATCAGACGCTCAACGGTCGGGTCAGAAGCCAGGTTGGTGTACATGACAGTACGGGAAGATACGCCGGCTTCTTCGAATGCAGTCTTGAAGAAGTGGTAATCGTCGAAGATCAGACCCATGCCGCCGAATACAACGACGTCCGCTTCCGCCTGAATCGCGATCCGGGCCAGGAACTTGTTGTAGGGTTCGCCGGAGACGGAGAAGATCGGGATCTTCTGGGATTCAACAAGGGTGTTGAACACGTCGATCATGGGTACGTTGGTCCGTACCATGCGGGACGCCAGAACACGACGGATCGGGTTGACGGAAGGGCCGTCGATTTCAACGCGAGGATCCTGGTCCAGTGCCGGACCGCCATCAATCGCCTCACCCGCGCCGTTGAAGATACGACCCAGAATGTTCGGGGAGTATACGGCTTTCATGGGTTCGCCTAGGAAGCAGACAGCGGCGTCAGTGGAGAGACCTTTGGTGCCCGCGAACACCTGGAGGGAAACTTCTTCGCGGTTCAGCTTGATGATCTGCGCAAGCGAATAGGCCTGGCCATTCTGCTCAATCAGGGCGAGATCACCGTTCCGCGCCTGAGCATTACTGTCGCTCAGGTTGGGTACTTCGACCCGGATAATGTCACCAACAATACTCAGAATGTTGGTATAACGTAACAGACTCTGGGACATAGCCTTCTTCCTGTCCTTTATAATTCGGGCCATGGGGCCCTGCGTCAAAGGGAAAACAAATGCTTCAGACCCGATGGGCATATATCCACAATACGCAACCGCCCGTTATGGCTGAAAACAGATTCCGTCACCTTGCCGACGAAAACTCTGTCACCCTGAACAACTAACGGCGCCGCAGTTTTCGTAAACCCTTATCCGGTGATAGATCAAAGCCTGCCAAAAAACGTTAGCCGGTCAAACCGGCGGCAATTGCGGGACCAGGCCCGTGGCAAACCCTGTTTTCAAACACCGTTGGCAATGGTATAAACCGTCGCCGCCGGTTGTGTCCGTACATACCATGCGCAGACACTACTTTGCCGCGAGATCCCAGTCATTCCACTTCACAGTGTGAGGCTGGCATCTCCCGGCTAGTGAGAGGCTGTAATTGGAATAGTTGTCTGGTCGGTTCAGTCGTAATAGGTGATACCACCGGGTACATCTACCTTGACAAAGGTGCCGGAGCGTCCAAGCAGGATTTCCGCCGCCTTGTCCAGCGAACCGATGGCACCAAACTTACCACCGGAGCGAACGAAATGGCATACGGATTCTACCTTAGGCCCCATGCTACCAGCCGCAAACGGGAACTTCTCAAATTCGTCCGGTGAGCATTCCTTGATCTTTTTCGAATCCGGCTGACCGAAGTTCGTTTCGACGGCTGGAACGTCCGTCAGCAGTACCAGAGCATCGGCTTCCAGGCCTTCGGCCAGTGTGCGTGAGGCGCGATCCTTGTCCACAACGGCTTCGACGCCGTGCAGCATGTTGTCGGCATCCCGACGGACCGGAATACCTCCGCCACCGCCGCAGATCACGGTGATATCACCCGATGACACAATGTGCCTTAACGAGGGTAGTTCCAGTATTTCCATGGGTTGTGGTGAAGGCACCACACGACGGTAGTAGTTACCATCTTGTTTCAATGTCCAGCTGGGATTGGCTTCCTGGATGACTTGAGCTTCTTCATAGGTGTAGACAGGTCCGACGAATTTGTCCGGGTTCTCAAAGGCGGGGTCGTTGGGATCGACGATGGTTTGGGTGGATACTGTGCACACTTTACGACCCGGCATGTAGTTGCGCAGTTCCTGCTCAAACATGAACCCGATCATGCCCTGCGTTTGTGCACCCAGAACATCCAGTGGGTAATTGGCCACCGCTTCGTAAGCTTCGTTCATCAGGGCCAGCAAGCCAACCTGCGGGCCATTGCCATGTGTTAGCACCACCTGGTGATCTTTGGCGACTTCTGCGATGGACTTGGCAGCGGTTCGAATATTTTCACGCTGGATGTGTGCCTCAAGGGGTTGGCCACGCTGCAGGATAGCGTTTCCTCCCAGGGCCATGACAACTAACATATCCCTGATCCTCTGATTGGGTAGGTGAATAGTTGAATCGGAAACCGGTATTGTCCATGGGTGACGGGTGTCACCCATGGCATTTAGGGGCAATCAATAGTTGCGTTCAGATGCTCTCTTTGGGTGGGGACGAGATGGCACTGCGTTAGTCACCGAGTGTCGCTACCATGATGGCTTTAATTGAGTGCATGCGGTTTTCGGCTTCGTCAAAGGCGATACAGTACTCTGATTCAAACACGTCTTCAGTGACTTCTACACCATTGGTAAGGCCATATTGTTCCGCCACCTCTTTGCCGACAGTGGTTTCCGTATTATGGAAGGCGGGCAGGCAGTGAAGGTATTTCACTTTCGGGTTGCCGGTTTTTTTGATGACATCCATGTTGACCTGATAGGGTTTCAGCGCGCTTACGCGCTCATCCCACACTTCCTTGGGTTCGCCCATGGAGACCCATACGTCACCATAGAGGAAGTCGCAGTCTTTAACGGCTTTGCCGACATCTTCTGTGAGTGTAATGGTGGCGCCAGTTTGTTCAGCAATCTTGTTGCACTCGTCAACAATCCACTTTTCGGGGAAATAACTGCTAGGGGCGGCAATGCGGAAATCCATCCCCATTTTTGCGGCGCCGACCATGAGGGAGTTGCCCATGTTGTTCTTGCCGTCGCCGAGGTAGCACCACTTCATTTGGTGCAGTTGTTTGCCATCGCCATGTTCGAGCATGGTCATGAAATCGGCAATGATCTGAGTTGGGTGGAATTCGTCGGTGAGCCCGTTCCATACCGGTACACCGGCGTATTCCGCCAGTTCTTCAACGTGTTCCTGCTTGAAGCCCCGGAATTCGATACCGTCATAAAAGCGACCAAGCACCCGTGCTGTATCTTTTACGGATTCCTTGTGGCCCATTTGGGAGCCGCCGCCGATAAAGGTCACGTTAGCGCCCTGGTCAAAGGCGGCAACTTCAAAGGCACACCGGGTCCGGGTGGATGTTTTTTCAAAGATCAGGGCGATATTCTTACCTTTCAGTCTCTGTTGTTCGCAACCGGCATATTTGGCGCGTTTGAGGTCGCGGCCAAGATCCAGCAGGAATTGCATTTCTTTCGGGGTGAAATCCAGCAGCTTGGTGTATTTACGATTGCGCAGGTTGAAAGACATGGTACTGAATCCTCTTGAGTACTGAGGGATTGAGCAGATAGCCTGTCGTTGATGTGGCAGGTGACGAAACACGACTACAGGATAGTACATACTGTATCCGTTGCCTGTTTTCGTTGTGTGAGAAAATTCGGGTGGGATGGTGATGCTTAATGCGGATTGGTCAGTTTCATATGATAAAAAAGAGGGGCATTAGCCCCTCTCTTGATCTATCAATGACAGATTAGTCGCCCAGGGTGGCAACCATAACAGCCTTGATGGTGTGCATACGGTTTTCTGCTTCGTCGAAGGAGATGTTGTATGCGGATTCGAAGACTTCTTCGTTCACTTCCAGGCCTTCCATGCCGAATTTCTCGGCGATTTCCTGACCAACCTTGGTTTCGGTGTTGTGGAAAGCAGGCAGGCAGTGCATGAACTTAACGTCTTTGTTGCCAGTCTTGGCGATGACGTCCATGTTCACCTGGTAAGGCTTCATCAGTTCGATACGCTCAGCCCATGCGGACTCGGCTTCACCCATGGAAACCCATACGTCAGTGTACAGGAAGTCAACGCCGTTAACGCCTTCAGCAACGTCTTCGGTCAGGGTGATCTTGGCGCCGGTTTCTTCAGCGATCTTGCTGCAGGTTTCAACCAGAGACTCTTCAGGCCAGAATGCCTTCGGAGCAACCAGGCGAATGTCCATGCCCATCTTGGCAGCGCCAACCATCAGGGAGTTACCCATGTTGTTGCGAGCGTCGCCCAGGTAAGCGAACTTGATTTCGTTCAGCTGCTTGCCCTGGCCGTGTTCGATCATGGTCAGGAAGTCAGCCAGGATCTGAGTGGGGTGCCATTCGTCAGTCAGGCCGTTCCAGACAGGAACGCCAGCGTATGCGCCCAACTCTTCAACGGCGTCCTGAGAGAAGCCGCGGAATTCGATACCGTCATAGAAACGGCCCAGAACGCGAGCGGTGTCCTTAACGGATTCTTTGTGACCCATCTGAGAGCCGCCACCGATGTAAGTGACGTTAGCGCCCTGGTCGAAGCAGGCCACTTCGAATGCGCAACGGGTACGGGTAGAGGTCTTTTCGAAAATCAGGGCAACGTTCTTGCCTTTCATGCGCTGCTGTTCGCAACCGGCGTACTTGGCACGCTTCAGGTCACGGGACAGATCCAGCAGGTACTGGATTTCTTTAGGTTGGAAGTCCAGCAGTTTCAGGAAGTTACGGTTACGCAGATTGAAAGACATGGTCTTAAATCCCTAAAAAATTTTATGTTTAAGGACAATCTGCCGCACGTGCGGCAGATTGTTGTTTCACTCATGGTACCCTGGCCGGTTGGGTATTATCACTGACACCCTGGTCAGTATCGTTTACCCTTTCAGGCCGGTCAGCGTGCCTGGGTCTTGCAGGGGAAGGTATTAGATACCTTCACGCTCCATTGGGCAGCTCATGCAGCGAGCACCGCCACGGCCACGGCCCAGATCTTCACCGGGAATGGTCAGCACGTTAATGCCGGCTTCTTCCATGTTCTTGATGGTGTAGATGTTGCGCTCGTAAGTGACAACGGTGCCTGGACGTACGGTCAGAACGTTGTTGGCGTCGTTCCACTGCTCACGCTCTGCTTCGAAGATGTCGCCGCCAGTCGGGATCATGCGCAGCTCAGACAGGTCCAGAGCACGGGCAATTGCCTTGACGAAGCCATCCTTAACGGAAGTGAAGACGATTTCTTCGTTGTCGCCAGGGGTCAGTTCCCAGCAGGCGATGTCGTCACGCATGATGTCTGGGTAGTAGGTGAAGCAGTCGATGTCCATCTGAGTGAAGACGGTATCCAGGTGCATGCAGCTGCGCAGCTTGGGCAGTTCCAGGGCGATAACCTTGGTGGCCTGACCAGTCTTGAACAGGCCGCGAGCCAAATGCTCAACACCCTGAGGAGTCGTACGCTCGGACATGCCGATCAGTACCGCGCCCTTACCGATAACCAGTACGTCGCCGCCTTCAATGGTGGACAGTTCGTAGTTGCGGTCTTCGTCACCGAAGTAGGTGTGGAAGTCGGCATCTTTGAACATCGGGTGGAACTTGTAGATGGAGCGCAGGTGAACGGTTTCACGCTTACGGGCCGGCTTGGCCATCGGGTTAACGGAAACGCCGCCGTATACCCAGCAGGAGGTGTCGCGGGTGAACAGGTGGTTCGGGATCGGATCCAGAATGAAGTCAGTCTGGTTCATCACGCCCAGTGTGGGGCTGCCGCAGGAAGAGTTCAGTTCAGCAACGGTCAGACCGCCGATCAGGTGGGAAGCCAGATCCTTGTCGCTCATTTCTTCGAAGAAGCTGCGAACGTCCTTAGCCAGTGCGTGGCCGTAACGCAGGGGGTTGACCTGACGGTCCAGAACCCAGGATTTGGCTTCAGGGTTGGCCAGGGTTTCTGCCATCATGTCGCGCAGCAGGAATACTTCTACTCCGTTGTCACGCAGAACCTGCTGGAACGCGTCGTGTTCCTTGCCAGCCTGCTCAACACGCAGAACGTCGTCGAACAGCAGGCCTTCGCAGTTGGAAGGTGTCAGACGGCGCAGAGACAGCTCTGGACGGTGCAGCAATACCTTTTTAAGTTGACCAACCTCAGAACCAACGTAGAAGCGTGACATCATCTTTCTCCTGAATGTCTGATGTACATGAATAAGTGCACATGACTGTGCAAAAGCTAAAGTCGCCTTTTCAGTCTGGCTGGGTCAGTCCGTTGGGCTGAGGCAGTCGGGTGACTGTTATAAAGGCGATAGAAATCCGGTATGCATAATGTATGTCGATTTGTGCTTACCAAAGTACTGGATATATCGACATAGCATTAGAAAATTCTTAAATCTCGTTAGGGGATGCCCCCTAATGCGGTGCCTAGACTAGACCTGCAGTAATCCTTTGACATTACGTATTAATACCCATTTTCCGGTTTTTAGCCTCTAACTAATACGTTTGTTTTACTATTAAAAAAAAGTTTGGGATTGGTGGCAGAAAACAGGGATTAATTCGTGGTTAAATCGGTAAAAATCTTGATAAAAATCATGGTTGAGCGCTGTCGTTTTTGATTGGGCACAGATTATGGCTGTTATTGAAAGTATTTATGGGGGCATTTTTGTGTCAGTGTCGTTTATGCAAAAAGGATGTCTATCGACTATATAGTGAACACGTCAAATCAGTCTGCATGAGTCCCTGAGTCGTTGTTGACCGGTTACCGGAGCGTCGAAGTGTTCAACGGTAGGGTTCTGAAATGTGCCTTTCTCTGTTTTTCCTGCGACAGCGTTATCCGTTGATGACTGGTGACCGATGGCTTAGGTGGCTGTCACTATGACTGACGTTTCCATGGTGCTGGCTGACAGCCGTGTCAGCGCCGGCCGGTCTGGCAGGTCCGGTTCCCGCCGCCCGGTTCCATGAACAGGCTCTGCAAAAGGTCTTTTCAGTCATGAAGCAGTTCAAGTTTCCTTCGGCGTATACCATTCTTTTTCTGATTATCATTTTTGTCGCAATACTGACCTGGATTGTACCAGCGGGTAAATACGACACCCGCATGGATGAAGCCATCGGTAAAGAGGTGCCGATCGCGGGTACTTACCATCATGTGGAGCCCAATCCCCAGGGCTTTGAAGATGTGGTGCTGGCGCCCATTGCCGGTTTTTATAATCCGGATTCCTATGAGGCCAATGGTATTGATGTGGCCCTGTTTGTTCTGATCATCGGTGGTTTCCTGATGGTGGTAACAAAAACAGGCGCGATTGATGCCGGTATCGCCAAGGCGATGGAGGCGCTGCAGGGCAAGGAAAAATGGATGATTCCCTTGTTGATGGCGTTCTTTTCGCTCGGTGGAACGATTTATGGGATGGCGGAAGAGAGTCTGGCGTTTTATCCCTTGTTAATACCTGTGATGATTGCTGCCGGTTATGATGCCCTGACGGCGGTTGCGGTGATTTTATTGGGGGCAGGTATTGGCACGCTGGGGTCAACGGTCAATCCCTTTGCGACGGTCATTGCCTCAGACGCGGCCGGTGTGTCCTTTACGGATGGCATATTTTTGCGATTGGTTTTCTATATCGTTGGCTTGCTGATCTGCATTGTGTTTGTGATGCGCTATGCCGAGAAGGTGAAGCGGGATCCAAAAGCCTCTTTTGTGGCTGATATGTATGAAGCCAATCGCGAGCATTTTCTGACTTCTACCGATGCGGCTGATGTGCCGGAATTGACCGGGCGGCGAAAAATCATTCTGCTGCTGTTCCTGGTAGCGTTTGGCATCATGATCTGGGGTGTAGCGGCTGAAGGCTGGTGGATGGCCAGGATGTCAGCCCTGTTCATGGTGATGTCCATTGTAGTGGCTTTTGTCGGGCGTCTTGGTGAGGCCGAGTTTACTGATACGTTCGTTGATGGTGCCCGGGATTTGCTTGGTGTTGCCCTGATCATCGGTATTGCCCGGGGTATTGTGGTTGTGATGAATGGCGGGATGATCACGGACACGGTGCTGTACTGGTCAGAGCAGGCGGTTAGTGGTTTGTCGTCCATTGTCTTCATCAATGTCATGTACTGGATCCAGATCCTGCTCTCGTTTTTTGTACCTTCCAGTTCCGGTCTGGCGGTGTTGACCATGCCGATTATGGCGCCGTTGGCTGATTTCTCGGATGTGGGGCGTGATCTGGTGGTAACGGCGTATCAGTCGGCCAGTGGCATGGTTAACCTGATGACCCCGACGTCTGGCGTGGTGATGGGTGCGCTGGCCATGGGGCGTGTGCCGTATGAGAAATGGATTAAATATGTCTGGCCACTGTTGTTGATTCTGACGATTGGTTTGATGGTAGGCTTGAGTATTGGTGCTGTATAGTCAGTGATTCGGGTGTAAAAAATGCGAGCCAATGGCTCGCATTTTTTGTGCTCTTGAATTGATGAATTAACCTGTTGGGGTGAGTTTTCTGGCGCGATCAGATAGTACAGCGCCGGTTTTTTCATCAACGACCATGGTGCGTTGCTGTTTGAGTTTGTCGATGTAATAGATCACGCGAAGTTTTCGGCCATCTTCCTGTTCAAGCCGCGTACGGACAATTTTCTTGACGTGGTACTTTTCCTTTACATCCTGCAGGATTTTTTCCAACGGTATGACGTCGGCTTTTTCCGGGAACTTGTAGGGGTGGTCATCCAGAATTTTGCCGTTGGTTTGATCCAGCGTCATGATCCACGCACCGGTGTTGTCGGGCATCAGGTAATAGATTTTTTCGACCGGCTTGCCTTTCTGTGTGGTTTCCGAATACGTGTTAATGATCCGCATGCCTGGATGCTTGTCTTTTGCCTTAATCAGCAGTTTCTCCAGCGGTAAAACCGGTATGTCGGGTTGGGTCTGCTGGACAGTGCTGCCGCTGGTCTGGCTGGCAAAGGCGGGTAGGGTGGCGCAGGTGATTAAGCTGCCGCAGGCGATAGCGACGGAAATCTTGAACGCTTTCATGAGATTCTCCTTGGGAGACTACTGTGAATAACGTAGAAGGGAATCTCCGGTTTTTCCATTGGGTCTAATGGTTGATTGTTGTCGTATGATTGCTTGCTCAGGCAGAAAAAAGGCGCAGCTACTTGCGGCGCCTTGGGTGTTTTATCCTGCTGTCGTGATGCAGGTGTCGGATTCTGTGGTATGAGGGGATTTTTTCCATAAAATCCAAATATAGGCAGGGATGCCGCCAATTAAGAGGAGGAAGCCCCAGTACACGGTTTCCATGCCACTGCCGCCCAGTGCCCAGAGGGAGTAGAGGAAGGCCAGTGAGGAGATGATAATGTCGCGCTTGGGGATAACAGTACCCAGCTTTTCCCGTTCGCGAATCTGCAGGACCAGTCGTGCCATGGTGGACATGGTGTAAGGCAGTAATGTCGTCATGACGGCCAGGCTGATGATGAAGTTGAAGGCGCCCACCAAGCCGCGGCTGTAGTTGGTCAGAACCAGCAGAGTGACCAGGACCGATGAGATGATGATGCCCAGGGCCGGTGTGCCACGCTTGGATATCTTGCCAAAGCTTTCCGGGAACAGGCCGTCACGGGCGGCAGCCATTGGGATCTGCGCAGTCATCAGTGTCCAGCCGTTCAGGGCGCCCAGGCAGGAGATGATAGCGGCGACGCCAATGACGACGGTGCCGGCAGGTCCCCACAGGATGGCTGCGGCATCGGCAAAGGGTGCTGTTGACTGTGCTAAATCAGCAGGTGAAATCAATCCCATCAGGGAAGTGGTGGCAATGATATAAAGGACAGCCGCGAACAGTGTGCCCAGAACCGTTGCGCGGGGGATGGTTTTTTCCGGGTTATGCACGTTCTCTGAAGGAACAGTGGCTGATTCAAGTCCCAGAAATGCCCACAGGCAGAGTGCCGCGGAACTGGTCAGTGCGTTGAAGTTGCTGAGTTCACTGGTGTTGATGGTGGTGAAGTGTTCGGGATTGATCTGGAAAATCCCAAAGATGGCAATAGCCACAAGCGGCACGGTTTTAAGAATGGTGGTGACCAGCTGGAACACGCCGACAGATTTGACGCCGCGACAGTTAATCCAGGCCATGAACCAGATGGTGCCTACGGCAATGCCCGCGCCCAGCATGGGGTTTTGGTTGATTTCCGGAATGAAGATGCCTAAGTAGCCGAGCATGGCGACCACGATAGCCGCATTGCCTGACCAGAGACCGATCCAGTATCCCCAGGCGATCAGAAAGCCCATGAATTTACCCAGTCCGGCACGGCAGTAGGCATAAGGGCCGCCGGCAGAGGGGATCATTTGGCTAAGCCGGGCAAATGTCAGTGCGAGGAGCAGGGCGCCGGCGCCAGTAAATAGCCAGCCGCCAATGCTGATGGGGCCATAGGCGCCCAGGGAGGCGGGGAGTAGAAAGATCCCTGAACCAATCATGTTTCCGACGACGAGGGCGGCACACATCCATACACCCAGTTTGCTTTTTTTGCCGTTCCCGGGCAGGCCTGCTGAGCCGTCTACTGTAGTCTCTATTGTCATCGATCAGCGTCTTTTTGGAAAAAGTGCCGATCATAATATGAATATGTTATTTAGGTATATATTCGTAATATACCCTTGGAATATGCGGTGCATGCCTATTTACACGATTTTTGGCTTTTTTGTTTGCCTAGTTTGATGGGTAAAAAACAGGTCCAACCCTGTTCGCCGTCTGTGTTGGGGTTGGACCTGTCTGTATCGTGGTTAGCGGTTGTATAGGCTCCGTACTTCGTCCGCAATAATGGCCAGCCCTTTTCTGACGGTTTCTGCATCACGGGTGTAGGTAATGCGCAGGCATTCATGGCTGTGCTGCCAATCACTCTCAATGCCGGGGAAGAAGTAATGCCCGGAAACGACCAGTACACCGCGCTTCTTGAGGCGTTCGTAAAGTTCAAGACTGCTGATGGGCAAGTCCTTGAACCACAACCACAGGAACATGGCGCCTTCCGGTTTATGCATGTACCAGGGCAGGTCCCCCATCACTTCCTTGAGGTAACCGGTCGCCATCTCCATCCGTTCACGGTACCAGGGGCGGATGTGCTGGTTGCTCAGTGTCATGATGCTGTCGTCACGAACCATATCAAGAGCCAGTAACGCGCCACTGCTGTTGGGGGCCAGGTTGATGATGGCGTTCATGTTGCTGATGGCGCTGATGACGGACTCATTCGCGATGACAATACCGGTGCGGGTCGCAGGCAGTCCCAGCTTGGACAGGCTGAGGCAGAGGATAATGTGATCATCCCAGTAAGGGGTCGCCTCGGTAAAAATCAGATTGGGGAAGGGCAGGCCGTAGGCGCCGTCGATGATAAGGGGGATGTCATGCTGCCTGGCCATGGCATCCAGATGCTCAATCTCACCGTCAGTCAGTACATTACCGGTAGGGTTGGTAGGGCGGGATACGCACAGCGCCGCAATATTACCTGACAGGTCAAGCGCATCAAAATTGACGCGGTACTTGAACGTATTGTCATCTATAAACTCAAATTCCGGTTTTTCTGCAGTGAAGATATCTTTGACAATGCCACTGTCACTGTAGCCGATATACTCCGGCGCCAGTGGAAGCTGGATGCGGCGATGGACACCCTGACTGTCTTTGCCGGCAAACATGTTGAATAGCATGAAAAAGGCTGACTGGCTGCCATGGGTCAGACAGATGTTACGTTCCGTCAGGTTCCAGCCAAAACGACGTTTCAGCATGGCGGCCAGTTCTCGCAGAAAATCCTTTTCCCCTGAGGGCGGATCGTAAGTGCCAATCAGGCGTGTGAACTCTTTCTGGTTGTCGAGGATACGGCTCAGGCGTTGACGGAATACCGCTTCTACCTCCGGCAGGTGAGCGGGGTTGCCACCGCCCATCATAATAATATCGTCGTTACCGGCCAGCGCGTTGCCCAGGTCATCCATCAGCGAGAGGATGCCTGAATGTCCCGTGAATTGTTCGCCAAAGGCGGAAAGCTTCATACCTACCTCATCTCTGCCGGTGAATGCGATGGCTGACTATATTACAACCTGATCCTGCTTTTGAGTACGGGCTTTTAAAGGGCAGAAGTGAATCCATCGTGTGTTGTGAAGGTGCGCCGTAAAAAGCTATATGGTACGATCGTGCATCATTAAAATAATTACAGTTTGATTGCAGGCAGGACTCAGGATGCTCTGGTTGTTTGTTGCTGTTGTGGTACTCGTGGTAATTGTCTGGCCCAGAAGTCAGGCTAAACCCTACGATCATTATTTTTCGGCATTGAACCAGCTGGTGCGTCAGCAGATGCCGGGGTGTCCGGTACTGATCGTTGACCTTAACCGTGTGGATCAGAACCTTGAGAGGGTCAAAGCACACCTTGGAGACCCATCCCAGGTACGGATAGCGGCCAAGTCTCTGCCATCTCCGGAATTGATTCGTTATTTGCTGGAAAAACTGGGCAGTAACCGACTGATGTCGTTTCACCTGCCGTTTCTTCTGCAGCAGTTTCGCAGTTTCCCTGGCAGTGATTTCCTGGTGGGGAAACCCTTTCCTGTCACTGCGGTCAAGACGTTCCTGCGTAATCTTTCCGATGAGGAAAAAGCACGGATTGTTGAAATCCAGTGGCTGATTGATACCCCGTCACGTTTGCACCAGTACCTGGCGCTCGCCAGGGAGCAGGGGCTGCAGTTCCGGGTGAATGTCGAAATCGATGTGGGCCTGCACCGTGGTGGGATTCAAACGTTGGAAGCGCTTGATCAAATTATGGCGCTGATCAATGACGCTCCAGAACATCTCATTTTTTCCGGTTTCATGGGATACGACGCCCACCTGGCCAAGGCACCGGCCTTACCTTGGAAGCAGGGTGAAGCGCGCCAGCAGGCCCGTTCCGAGGCGATGGCGATCTACCAGCGATTTGTGAATCATGTGCGTGAGACGTGGCCGGATTCGTATCGGGATGATCTCTGTTTGAATGGCGCAGGGAGTATGACCTATCAGCTCTATCCGGAAGGTGATCAAGGCTGCCTGAATGACTTTACCATTGGCTCATCGTTCGTGAAGCCAACGGATTTTGACCTGCCCACACTGACTGACCATCAGCCGGGCCTGTTTATCGCCACACCGGTACTCAAAAAACTGGATGGCCTGGTGATTCCTTTCTTAGAGCGTTTTGCGCCCTGGCTGGCCAAACTGAATGTGAACTGGCAGAAAGCGTTTTTTGTCTATGGGGGCTGGTGGAAAGCCAAACCCTGCGCGCCTCAGGGTTTACGTAATAACGGTATTTATGGGCGAAGCACTAATCAGGAAATGCTGACGGCTTCGAATGGCACGGGTTTGGATGTTGATGATACGGTGTTCCTGCGCCCCACCCAGAGTGAGCGGGTGATGCTGCAGTTTGGTGGTATTCGGGTTGTGCGTGGTGAAGAAGTGATTGGTTTCTGGTCTGTCTTCAAAGAGTGAGGATGGCTGCGTTGGTGAGGTGCCTGAGGCTTCTGTCGTGGTGTTTTTGGCCGATAACAGCGATACATCGCTATTGTCTGGGCCATGCAACATGGATTACGCCACTCAAAAAAATACCGAATACGTTCCAGAACCATTGTCACTTGCCAGGCGTATCAGGCGCTGTCAGCCTATTGCACAGCTTGCTGGAAAGCGCCTGTCACTTCAAATCATCGGCAGTTTGCAGAAAGGGTTAGCGGAGCTTTGGCTGGAACCTGCCGGTGCGCATCCTGACTGTGCCGGTGTTCGTGCCGATTTTGCCCTGATTGCGGCGGGACTGGTTCGATGCCATCGCGGTGGCGGATTGTCTGTTGTTAAACGCGGTGTGCTTAAGCGGTTATCTGACGCTGATGTTCAACAGGCGGTATCCTATCTCCGGGAACAACCCTTGTATTTATGCCGCTCGGCACTCAAGACCTTGCATGCATTACCCACCAGTTTTGCCCGGGATTTCTTCAGCAAGACCTTAACCACCGATTCAGATAACCCGACAGCCTGTTTGCTCAGCGACCTTCATGCTGCCGGCTTATTTGCTGGTCATCAGGTGACACTGGAAGTCTTTGACCAGATTACCGCAGAACTTGATCGCTGGCAGGCGCAACGTCAGCAGGTGGATCCAGCCTGTATGGGGAATTATCTCGAGCAGCTTGAAACGCAGTTATCCACTTCGCGAGACCTGGCCGCTGTTCAGCGGTTACAGCGAAAGCTGGATGATGCGATTCCTTTCTGGCGCCTGGGGCAGTGTCTTCAGCGGCACTATTTTCGGGTGAAACTGCCAAACAATCCGGGGCTGTCAACATCGCTTTCCATGATGGGGAATCATCTATATCACTGTCAGTTAGAGACGTCATTTCCCTGGCGGCTAAATCATCAGCCTTGATACCCGTTTATTCAATGTTGCCTATACTCTGCGCCATCTTATAGAGAGTGCAGTTTATTACCGACCCTTATGACCGCACAGATTACCTTGTTAAAGCCTGGTGACCTGTTGTTCCAGCAACGGCCGGGTATCGCCTGTGGCTGCGAGGCGATTCGACAAGTCTGTACAGGTATTGATGGTTATTTAATTGATCATGTGGGGCTTTATGTGGATTCGCATCATGTGATTGAAGCGGTAAGCCCTCGTGTACATTGCATAGCTGTACAGGATTTCCTGGCGGGCTCTGTGACGGATGCAGCAGGTAATCCCAGGGTGTTGGCATGTCGCCTGAAACCTGAATGGCAGTTCTGCATTCCCCGGGCGATCCGAAAAGCGGCGGAGTGGTTGGGTATGCCGTATAACCGGGATTATGGCCAGCGAAAAGATTCCTATTACTGCAGCGAGTTGATTGTCGATGCCTTTTTTCATGCCAATGGGGGGGCTTTCCTGTTTGAGGAAACGCCGATGAATTTCCTTGATTCGAAAACAGGCGAAGTGCTGGACTTCTGGGTTCAATACTATCAGGGCATGGGAAAGACAGTCCCTCAGGGGAAACCCGGCTCTCATCCTGCCCATTTATCGCGCGCGGAATGTTTGATGCCTTTGTTCAGTTTTGGGCACTTTGCCTGACAGCGATTCCCCAGGATGACCCCAGGGAGTCGTTGTCAGACTTGGCATCTAGTAACCGATGAAACGATCAGCCATAAAAGGCCTGATACGCTCGGTAGATTTCGTGAATATCAAATTTTGAGGCAATTTCCATCGGCGCGTGCATGGATAGCAGGGCCGCACCGGCATCAATGGTACGAATGCCATAATGGGCCAGGAACATGGCCACGGTACCGCCACCGCCTTCATCGACTTTACCCAGCATACCCGTCTGCCATTTGATGTCCGCCCCATCGAACAGGGCGCGGAGTTCTGCCACAAACTCTGCATCGGCATCGTTCGTGGCGACCTTGCCGCGGGAGCCTGCGTACTTGGTCAGGACCAGGCCATGGCCCAGTCTCGCGGCGTTCTGTTCATCGTGGACAGACTTGAACAGTGGGTTGATACCCGCATTTACATCCGAAGAGAGTGCGCGTGAGTGCCACAGGCATTGGCGGGTAGCCCGGCTGCAGAAGTCCCCATTCCGGCATTTGCCGACAATCTCTTCCATGAAATAGTCCAGGTAGCGGGATTGCAGACCGGTTCCTCCGGTAGAGCCGATTTCCTCTTTGTCGACCAGGAAGCAAATGGCTGTCCGCTCCGGAATCGTTTCCATGTCCAGCATGGCCTGCATGGAGGTGTAGGCACAGATACGGTCATCGTGGCCATAAGCCCCTACCAAGCCACGATCCAACCCGACATCGCGTGCTTTTTCTGCCGGAACCAGCTGAAGTTCGGCTGAGATGAAGTCATCTTCTATCAGGCCGTAGTCGTCATTGAGTTTTTTCAGGACGGTGTGCTTGACCTGATCCTTGATGCTTTCGTCTTCAATGGGGGTGGGGATAGAACCCACCAGGATATTCATCT
Organism: Kistimonas scapharcae; assembly: GCF_039540975.1. Classification (NCBI taxonomy): domain Bacteria; kingdom Pseudomonadati; phylum Pseudomonadota; class Gammaproteobacteria; order Oceanospirillales; family Endozoicomonadaceae; genus Kistimonas; species Kistimonas scapharcae. The sequence goes on along the minus strand of NZ_BAABFL010000114.1, from coordinate 11,036 downwards.
CTTCGCCCTTGAGCACCTCTGACGCTTTGCGCTCTCGTTGTACATGTTGATCCAGGTGCGGGAGAAGATCGGGGATGGTAAAGACGGGATCCTCGGGGTTTTCCCCGATGGTCAGGGTCACTTTACGGCCATCTTTCAGAACAATTACGCCATGCAGTGCCAGTGGGCGTGAAGCCCACTGGTATTTTTTCACGCCACCGTAATAGTGGGTTTTCATCAGGGCCAGGCCGGTATCTTCGTACAATGGATGCTGCTTCAGGTCCAGCCGTGGGGAATCCAGGTGAGACACCACCAGATTGGTGCCTTCGGTGATATCCCGTTGGCCGATCACCGCCAGCACCAGGTTCTTGTCGCGGTTGTTGAACCACACTTTGTCACCAGGCATGAAGGTGTCTTTGCTCTCGGCGGGGACAAAGCCTTGGGCTGTGGCCAGACGAATCCCTTCCGCGACACATTCGCGCTCAGTTTTGGCGATATCCAGATAGTGTTTGTAACCTTCGCAGAACTCAAAAATATCCGCTTTTCGTTCGGTGCTGGTGGTTTCCCAGCCGCTGGTGCGTTGATAAAACATGCTTCTCCCCTGGGCCGGATATTGGGTGAATCCGGCACGGTTATCTATGAAAACGTTACGATTGATGGAGGCTTAATCAGGCCGGTACAGGCTCGCCATGCGAATTGTCATTTTTCCTTGGCTCTTCATCCCGGTGTTCCATGAAGCGATTCAGCTTTGGCACCATGAAGGCAATCAGCAGGGCAATAACGGCGGTGACAACCCCCAGAATAATGAAGTAGTCACCATAGAGCTGCAGGCTGTCCATGGGGGTGATATTGCTGCCTTCCGATGACGAGAACCCTGCCACCCAGGCGCCGGCAATGGATGCAAGCGCCAGGGTCATATTCCAGGCGCCAAAGGTGAAAGCGCGCATGTGAACCGGGAACAGCTTGGCCACTACTGACATCCCCAGGGCGCTGATGAGCAGTTCACCAATGGCAAAGAAGAAATTCGGTGTGAAGATCCAGAAGGCGGACACCATGCCATTCTCGTCGGCAAAGTATTTGGAAATCCCGGCAGAACCAAAGGCGATAGCGCAGATAAACATACCCAGTGCGTACTTGCCCGGCATGGACAGGTCTTTGTTGCGTTCGCCGAGATAACTGTAGATTTTGGCCAATAGCGGGCTGATCAGGATGATCCAGAACGGATTCAGGGACTGGTACTGAACCGGGTCAATCTCGAACCCAAAGACGTAGGGCTGCACATTGTTAATGGCAAAGAAGTTCAGGGAGGTGGGCATCTGGTTGTAAAGGACAAAAAACACCAGCGCCTGCAGCATGAGAATCATGCCGACAATCATCCGTTTACGGTCTGCCGGGGACTCCTGGCGCATATGCCGGACAATCAGTACACAGATGGCAATGGCGGAAACAGCCATCAGCGTCTGCGCCAGCGGCAGGTTGGTCAGCAGGTAGGTGGCGACGCCGACGGCCAGCAGGGCACCACCGGTAAAGGTACCCAGTTTGCGGGCTCCAGCCGGTTTAAGGTCTGGTGCAGAGCCGGCTTTTCTCATGGGTCCGCGCATCAGGATCAGCCCGATGACGTTGATCGCCATGCCAGCGCCGCATAGTGCAAATGCCAGCGTCATGGAAATGCTGCTGGCGATGGGCGGAATCACCAGCATGGTGGTGAATGAGCCAACATTATTCACCATGTACAGGTAGGTGAAGGCGCCATCCAGTCGCGGATCGTCCTTGCCATCATAGGCGCTGGCGAGCACCACCGGCGGACAGGTGCTGGCCGTGGCGCGGCCAATCACGACAAATCCCAGTCCCAGGAACAAAGGCAGAGTCGTTTTGTTGACCGCAGAAAACGCCACCAGGAAATAGCCGATACTCTGGAACGCCGTACCGATGACCAGGTTGCGTTTGGCGCCGAGGTAATTGTCGGCAATCCAGCCACCAATAAAGAGCAGGCCGGCACCAAGGGCGGTATAACCGCCAAAGATAGCGAAGGATGTCGCTTCACTGAGTTGCAGGTATTTATTCAGATAAACCGGTAGTAACGACCATAAGCCATAAAATGAAAATGCCCACCAGAATTGCCAAAAAAGAAGAATATAAAATGTTGCGGGGTGTTTTTGTGACGTGGTCTTTATGGATGTGGGCATAGGGCTTCCCTCTTTCTTATCCCAATAGCCGATCGTTCCATGGTTTAATGGTGAGTCAGTCAATGAATAGCTTCAATAAACAGGGCTGTTGTTAAACAACGGAACGATTGTTTCTCAGGCAGAATTGGCTGAAATCAGTGTGTGCTGCTTTTTATTAATCAGCAGGATTAACTGATGGTTGTTCCCCTTCAGGCAAACATGAAGGTCAGTGGTTTTCTGTCCTGAATCAAATGCGGGCGTATTTTGCGATGGCTCAGAGGTCTGAGTTTTGATCTGCAGCAAAGAATAACAAGGCTGGTCTTTTGGTGTCGGTGCTGTTTATTCACTGGCTTATGTGGATAATTGTGTTGTTTTTTTATTGGGTGGCTGATTTTTTTCTGGTTTTTCTGAATGTGCGGGAAATATGTTTGAAATTGGATTCTGCTTAATAAAAAGTGTTTTCAGTGTTTCTTTGATTGTTGTGAGTTGTAGTCATTAAACTGTTTTTTGTTTTTTATTGCTGTGTTTGAAATGAGAAAATAAATCCTGTTAATGGATGGTTGAATAATTATTTTATCGGTCGGGGGTTGTATGTAAGAAATATTTTTCCCAATAGGCTATCTGACAATAAAAAAGTAAATGTTGTGTAAGACCATGGAGGACTCTGATGCAGGGTAATATCAGCGTTTGATCATCAATAATCTTTTATTGAGTCCCAATACCTGCCCATCGTCTGATGGGCAGGCAACTATCGAGACTATCTCCGGTTCACTGTTCACGCTTCGACGTAACGTGTGTGATATCACCGGGAGAGATGTTTGAGCTTGAGGAAATCCATCAGGCGCCCAATCGTTGTTCCCTGGATCAGGAGTGAGAACAAAATCACCGCCAGAGTCATGTGAATGATCGCCCCCCGTTCCGGCATATCGACAGGGATGGAGAGCATCAGGGCAACGGGCACAACACCGCGTAATCCTCCCCAGAACATAATGGCCTTGGTCTTGTTGTCCACCGGGGCGCTTTTGGGTAACCGGTTACTGATCGGCAGTAACAGATAAACGACCAGAAAGCGGGCAAACAAGACTACGGCAATGGTCAGCACCAGGAAGGGGACATTTTTGTAGAGATGATCCATATCCTTGAACAGGAAATCTTCCTGCATGCCCAGCAACAGGAAAATAAAACTGTTAGCAACAAAGGCCATGAATTCCCAATAAGGGCCAAGATACTGCTGTACCGGCTCGGAGAGTACTTTTTTGGACCCGGTGCGGGTAACGATACCCGCAGCAATGGTGGACATCACGCCGGACATCCCAAACACATGGTCAGCAATGATAAAGCTGGAATAGGCCAGTATGGTGGTCAGGGAGATCTGCACATAGGGAATGGCGTGGCCGAGGCGCAGCAGGAACAGCATGGCGATGCCCAGGATGGCACCAACGGCAATACCACCAAAGAAGACCCGGCAAAAATCCCAGAGCGCCATGAAAACAGTATCCAGCCCAAAACCCTGTCCGGTCTGCAATACGGCCATGACAATCCCGAACATGACAATGGCCGTGGCATCATTGAACAGGCTTTCTGCATCCATCAGCAGGGCCATACGCTCGGGAGCGCCCACTTCCTTGAACAGGGCAATGACAGCGACGGGGTCTGTGGCGGAAATCAGGGCGCCAAACAGAAGCGCCCCCGCCATCGTCATGGGGGTGAAATTACCGATCAGGCCCGCAACCACCAGGGTGGATAAGACAACCCCTACGATGGCCAGCATCAGCACCGGTACCAGCTCCTTGATCAACATGGGCAGCTTGATGTTGATTGCGGCATCGTAGATCAGTACGGGGAGCATGACGTACATGATCAGGTCATGGGTCAGCTGAACCTGAAGCACGGGGGCGAGAAAGTCCGAATATTTGGCCAGCAGCCCCAGGGCCATCCCAATCACCACCAGACCGATGGTATAAGGCACCCGCAGGAACTTGAGCCAGATGGCAGAGCCTGTGGTCAACATGAAAAGACCGGTGAAAATTAACACTGGCAGTGCCAGGTCGGCTTGATGCATGGCTAACCTCGTTGTGTAAAGACGCACGTATGCAATGTGACACTGAGCCCTGGGCTCAGTTGTTTAATCGGCAAGTGTCAACAGCATAGGAGTAACAGCGTGAAGCTGAGCAGGGTTTTTGTAGACGTACCAACAGGGCGGACAGGTGGCAGCGAGTATCGCCAGCCTTCAAGCCCATGCACAGAAATGAGTGGAGCCAGAACCGCTATAGACGGGAAAAACCTTTTAACACACTGTAATCACGGCGGGCAGAAAATTAAAGCTTTAAACGTCTAAATTGGTCATGACAAACAATCATATTTCTTATACGACGAATCGATTTCGTTGATAGTGAAGCCTTATCGTGCCATTCCGGATATCTTGTTGTTTTTTTGCGGCTTGTCAGGAATTTCCGGTGATTATGTGTGGTAATTCCACATGATGTGCTGGTTCATCCAGGTTTGTTCTCGAGATGTCAGTGAATTTTGAGCATTAGGCCTGAATATTGCTGCGTAATCGGTCTGTATTTATACGTATGTATCAGTACAATGTTGGCCTGACCGGGTGACACATGACTGTCAGTTGTTGTCTGCGTGGGGGAGCGCAGGCAGGGCACAGGTCTCGGTATTAAAGAACAAAAATGACGGAGTGAGACAATGAGAAAAATCGCGTTAATGCTGACCATGCTGGTCGCCATGATGGGCAATGCCTGGGCGTCCAGCAACAGCCTGTGGGAGCAGTCGGCGCTGAACCGCATCATGAAAGAAGGGAAACTGCGGGTAGGATTGGACTCCGGTTACATGCCGTTTGAAATGACGAGTAAAGACGGCAAGTACATCGGCTTTGATGTTGATTTCGCCAAGCAAATGGCCAAGGCCATGGGGGTTGAGCTGGAAATCGTCAATACTGCCTGGGATGGCATCATTCCTGCGCTGATGACGGACAAGTTCGATATCATCATGTCCGGTATGACGGTAACGGCCGAGCGTAACCTGCAGGTGAACTTTGTAGATCCTTACATCGTCGTTGGTCAGACCATCCTCCTGCGCAAGGGTCTGGAAGGCGAGATCAAGAGCTACAAGGATCTGAATGATCCCAAGTACAAGGTCATCTCCAAGCTGGGTACGACCGGTGACTACGCTATCAAGAAATACATGCCCAAGGCCGAACTGCGTCTGTTCGAGACTGAGGCGGATGGCGCACTGGAAGTGGCCAATGGCCGTGCGGATGCCTTCGTTTACGACCTGCCCTATAACGCCATCTATTCCGCTCAAAATGGTGACAATCTGGTGCACCTTGATGAGCCTTTCACCTATGAACCCCTGGGTTGGGCGATCCGCAAGGGTGATCCTGACTTCGCCAACTGGCTGAACAACTTCCTCCGCCAGGCCCGTGGTGACGGCACTTACGACAAGATCTACAACCGTTGGTTCGCAAACTCTGACTGGCAGGACAAGCTCAAATAAGTCCTGATGGCTCATCGATACCCGTTCTTATTCAGAGCGGGTAGTGAAATGACTGTTTACTACAACCAGGAGAGTTTCAACCCGGTGTTTGGAAGTAAACCCGTGACGGGCCGGCCGAAACAGATGGAAAAACAACCCAACCAGCTTCTCTGGAACCTGGTGTTTGTGGGAATCGTGTTTCTGACGGGCCTGGGTATCTATAAGTCGAGTCAATCCATCGATTACATCTGGCGCTGGGAGCGCATTCCGCAATACCTCTTTTATCAGGCTCAGGAAGACTATATCGCCGAATTCGACGGCGTCATTTCGCTGGGTGAAAGTGGCGTTGTGCAACTGGTGTCTGACAATGATCCGGATACCGTCCAGAGGGTCATGCAACCCCAGTTGCTCTTTGCTGACGACGGGGAACTGGTGTTTGAAGGTGACAGCTTCGCGGCCACCACCTACTGGGAAGCCGGGCCGCTGGTAGACGGCATGGTGATGACATTGCAGTTGTCGCTGGTATCTATTGTGCTGGCAATTATTATTGGCACGGTTGCTGGCTTATTCCGTATATCCAACAACCCGGCGTTGAAAAAACTGGCCATTCTGTATATTGAACTGGTCAGGGGAACGCCTTTGCTGGTGCAGATTTTCCTGGTCTACTTCTTCCTTGGTTCAGTGCTGGATATGGAACGTTTTACCGCTGGTGTGATCGCACTTTCTGTATTTACTGGCGCTTATATTGCTGAAATCGTTCGGGCTGGCATAGAGTCGATTTCCAGGGGGCAAATGGAGGCTGCCCGTAGCCTGGGAATGGGATGGCATCAATCCATGCGTTACGTCATTTTACCTCAGGCCTTTAAGCGTGTTTTGCCACCACTGGCCGGCCAGTTTATTAACCTGATCAAGGATTCTTCACTGGTTTCCGTGATATCCATCACTGACCTGACCAAAGCGGGGCGGGAAGTGGTCAGTTCAACCTTCAGTCCGTTTGAAGTGTGGTTCAGTGTGGCACTCTGCTACCTGATTCTTACCGGCGTGTTAAGCCTGCTGGTGCGTAAACTGGAAGTGAGGTATGCCGTCAGTGACTGATTACATTATTCGTGCAACCGGTGTTGATAAGATCTACCCCAACGGGGTGCATGCCCTGAAAAAGATGTCAGCGGATATTGCGGAGGGCGAGGTGGTAGTGGTGGTGGGACCCAGCGGTTCAGGAAAATCGACGTTCCTGCGTACGCTGAATCAGCTGGAAACCATCAACGACGGTGAAATCGTTGTCGACAATATTTCCTTGACCACCCCGGGCGATGTCAACGCGTTGCGGGAAGAGGTGGGAATGGTGTTCCAGTCGTTTAATCTCTTCCCGCATCTGACGGTGCTCGACAATATTTGCCTGGCGCCACAAAAAGTCAGAAAGATCAGCCGGGCTGAGGCGGAAGAACGTGCCAAGGCACTGTTACTGAAGGTTGGATTGAGTGAAAAGGCTGACAGTTATCCACCACAATTGTCAGGTGGCCAGCAGCAGCGCGTAGCTATTGCCCGGGCGTTGGCCATGCAGCCGAAAATCATGCTCTTCGACGAACCGACCAGTGCCCTGGACCCGGAAATGGTCGGAGAAGTGCTGGATGTTATGAAAGATCTGGCAAAGTCAGGTATGACGATGGTTGTCGTTACCCATGAGATGGGCTTTGCCCGGGAAGTCGCGGATAGAGTCATGTTTATGGAGTCTGGTGAGCTGCTTGAGGATAGCAAGCCGGATGACTTTTTTGATAATCCACAGGCAGAGCGATTGCAGACTTTTCTACAACAGGTTATTTAAGTCAGGATGGAAGAGGGCGTTGGTAAAACAGTGTGTATGCCCTCTTTTATTTGAGGTATACACCATATCACGATGATCTTGTTCCGTTCTTACTACAGCTTCAATAACATCACAATGGTTACAAACAACATCAACAGAGCATGCAGATAAAGCGAAGCCTATCTCCTCTCTATCTGCGCACTGTATTCGTTAATAACCAGGTACAGGGTTTCCCAAAAGAGATGGACACTATAGCGGTTCATCAGATTGCTGGTCATTACGCCGCCAGTATCTGGCGAGCGTCACGCCAAAAATATTCTGACTGACAGAAAAAATGGCGCCGGGCAGGGTTGCTAAAGGGGTAAAGTGCTTCAGCGCCAGTGCCATGGCAAGACCGGTATTTTGCGTTCCTACCTCAATCCCGATAGCCCGGGCATTTGCGGTTGGTTGGCCAAGGCATCTGGCTAGCAGATAACCTGACAATAGGCCAAAGGCATTATGAATCAATACACCCAACAATAAAGTCCAGGACAAACGGTTGAGGTTGTCTGCATTCAGGGCAACCAGTGTGGATACGGCAATCATGATCAACCCCAGTGACAGGCCCGGCAGCCAGCAGCGAACCTTACGGATTCTCGGTTCACCCAGCATATGGACGGCCAGTAGCCCTACCACCACTGGCAAAATGACTATCTGGGCAATACTGAGCAACATTCCAGTTTTGTCTACGTGAATGACTGTCGAAAGATAGCAACCAGTCAGCAAAGGTGTCATAAACAGGGATAGCAATGTGGAAACCAGTGTCATACTGATCGAAAGCGCCACATTTCCCCCGGCAAGGTAAGTCAAAGCATTCGATGCAATTCCTCCGGGAGCAACGCCAACCAGCAACATGCCTATCAGCCACTCAGTCGGATAGCCCAGTGCCAGACTGATTAACCAGGCGAGTAGAGGCATCACCAGAAACTGGAGTACAACACCCAGGCAAACGCTACCCGGTTGTTTCAGGATGTTTAGGAAGTCACTCCAGCTTAGCGTCAACCCCATCAACACCATGATGATGGCGAGTAGCCAGAAAAAGAACGGCTGAATGATTAGCCAAGGCTGTGGCCAAATACAGGCGGACAAAGCGACAATCATAAAACATGCGCTGTAATACCGGCTAAACATGGCTAATTATCCTGTTGGTGTAGGAAATGGGTTGGGTGGTTGATGCCCTAACATGTTGAAAACGAATGCANGTTTTGTGCAAAAACTGTACTCTGTTGCCAAAAGTACGGCCAGCTTGCTCACATTCCCAAGGTTAAGCGGGATTTAAGGGTAGAAGTTCAGCTTTGAACTTCTACAGCAATTGCGATACGGACAGTCTGTCTCAGGCGCCGCAGCATTTCTTATATTTTTTCCCACTGTCGCACAAGCAAGGATCGTTACGCGAGGGGAGCTTTTCGTTTACCTGCGTTTTTGCCGTGTTCAGCAGGGCGTCCAGCTGAGAGGTATCCTCTGGCTCTTCATCAGATACAACGATATCAACCACGATATTGTGAGTTTTGGCGAGTGCCAGTAACTCTTCCTCACGCTCTTCAGTCTGAACTGAGACTTTTGCCGGACTGGTCTCTGTGCCTACACGAACCACTTTCTTGGAGGTGTATCCCGTGCCGCGGTTGTCCTGCATATTGACGCGGCTACCTTTGTAAAAAAACTTAGACATAATTTTCAGGGTACTTTGCAAGTGAATTATGGTGCATTATACAGAATTTTACAGGAAGCATCTGCGATAATGATGGCGGATAAATAAGGGTATCTACGCCGTTGAAAAATTTCAAACCCGCTGCACGACATAACCTCTCCGCTACTTGCTTATTATTACATTCAAAATATTAAGTTCATTTTGGACGTCAAACATCAATGACTGATATCACATAATAATTGATTTATGCTCATGCTGACTCATCCGTTTTACAGTGATCCGCTCAGTTTCAAACTCTTTCTAAAGTTAGACTGTATTTACATCAACAACCTTAGTTATCAGTATAAATCTCCAAATTACCTTCACGCCTAGAATCAACCGAAGTACTCAGAGAGTGATACTAGCATTTGTTTCAAATCACCGAAAAAACTATCATCTCGAATAACACAACAGAATGAATCATCCATAACCGTTCCTGATCACTGTAACGATTCTCTACTTCAAGCCGTAGATGACACGTGTGAAAAGCGCCCGCAGACAAAGGCTATCGAAGATACCGCAGACAAGCTGATGCAGTTCACCTTTGATATCGGTGGTAAAACTCGCAACGTCTTTGCAGGTATCAAGGCGGCCTGTAGCCCGAAAGCTCTGGTTGGAAAACACACGGTTATGGTGGCCAACCTGAAGCCACGCACAATGAAGCTTGGTATGAGCGCAGGCATGGCACTGGCTGCTGATCCTGACGATGCAGCTCTGTGGTTCCCTGAACTCCAGGATAGTGCTGAACCAGGCATGCCGATGATGTAAGCACCATAAAGAAATGACATTATGGGAGGTACTACCTCCCATAATTTTTGATACTCGGCGTAGTAGGGTGTAACAGAATTGACCTATCAACAGAGCATAAATTGTGAAACTTTAGACCTTGGCTGACACATTTCTGTATAGTCCACGATGTGCCAGCCAGGGTATAAGAATGAATAGAAAAGATGAGCAGGACGTTCGGCGTAAACTCAAAGTCCTATCCCATGCACGTGAAACAGGTAACGTCAGCAAGACCTGTCGGTATTGGGGTATTTCTCGTGATACCTTCTACCGCTGGCAACGCGCTTATAGGCAGTCAGGTGAGTCCGGCCTGATAAACAGCAAACCCTGCCCTGAAAACCCTGCTGTTCGTGTTGCTGCCGTGATTGAAGAAAAAATACTGTACCTGCGTAAGAACTATCACTTCGGTCAAGCCAAGATCAGTTGGTACCTTGAGCGTTACCATGGCCTGATTGTTTCAATTTCCGGTGTATACAGCGTATTGCGTCGGCATGGTTTGAACAGGCTTCCCCAGAACCTTAGAAAGCGACATGTAAAGAGTATTAAGCGGTATGAAAAGCAGGTTCCAGGCCACCATGTGCAGGTAGATGTAAAGTTTCTAAACTTCAGAGATGCACTGGGTAAAAAAGTCCGCAGATACCAATATACGGCAATAGACGATGCAACCAGAATACGAGCTCTGAAGGCCTATAAGAAACATAATCAGGCCAATGCTATTGATTTCATTAACTATGTCGTTGAGAAGTTTCCTTTCCGGATAAAAATGATTCGTACAGACAATGGCAGCGAATTTCAGGCTAAGTTTCATTGGCATGTCGAAGATCTTGGTATGCAACATGTGTATATAAAACCGGCCAGCCCCAATCTCAACGGAAAAGTTGAACGCTCACACCTGACTGACCAACGAGAATTCTATCAACTCATTACTTATAAAGATGATGTTGATCTGGAAGCCAAGCTCGAAGAATGGGAGGCGTTTTACAACTTTCAAAGACTACATGGTGCCTTGAAAGGAAAAACGCCCTATGAGATTCTACGAGACAAAATGACACATTAGTTTTGACTGTCAGCCGAAGTCGGGAACCTCACACAT
>NZ_BAABFL010000113.1:0-4203 GCF_039540975.1 Kistimonas scapharcae | reverse complement strand
TTTTTGTAGCGGCCTTCTTTCACCAGCGTTTCAAAGTCGGTGTCCACCTGTTGCGGTTCGGCCTGCAGACCGTTATCGCTGAATGCAAGTTGTCCGATCCAGCCATAGGCCGGGGCATTATCCGAGGGGTGTCCAACAACAATGGGGGCTTCGTGCAGGGAGGGATCGTAGGCATCGGCACAGGCGCGCACTTGCGCCTCGCTGAAGTCAGTGGTCTGGCCAGCGGCATCCGTATGGGTGCCGGGCCGAAAGATGTGGATGGCTTGCATGGCAGCGTTTGTCGGGTGGACTTACCCGCATTCAAGCCAAATAGCAGAAAGAAAATAAGGCGGTTTTTTTCCGCCTTTTGAATATATTTCTGAAATAGACTTAAGCACCTCATCATTAATTATGATTCAGCAAAGAACGTATCATTTATCCTATTGATTGCATTGGTTAGTTGCTTACATACTAATTTAATGGTTATTTCTGCAGCGTAACCTGCAGCTTTCAATCTGGGTTGAGCTGATTTCTGCAATGGTTTTGCAGCGATATTCACTAAGCCACGGGCTGCACATCTATTCAACAATGTGAAACTCTGATCGCTACCTGTAACACTGCTTTGATCTTGAATGACTTGTACTTGCCTTTGTCTAAAAGTAGCAACCTCTGGTGACTGCCTAGAATCAAGATAATTTGCTTGACAAGATGCGCGATTTGTTCCGATTAGACTTTGTAACAACATAACTACCTCCTCTCTAAATACAAACTTGATTTTTTCATTATAAAAAAAAAACCATTCAATACCATTCAACCAAAGTCTTAATCATTCATGGTTACTATTACACTCATACCAGCATAGTGAAATGCACACTTGATTCACCCAAATATCAGGCAATATAACATTCCAAATGCCTGTAATAAGAAATGCATATATCAACTTCATACCGAATATAATTAAGCAATTTTCACAATTAGTTAAAATCAGATATCAATTTGAAATAGAGTAAACTTTTATTATTCAATAGTGAGATAAAGACCACTGAGGTTATCCAACGACAGTGGCTATGATGACCTACTCGCCCATATTCGGCATGGCGGTCGCGTCTGTCGCCGTATTGAGCGCGTGGTGAAAGCCACGCCAGCACCGAACGCTAAACCTAAAAACAAGCCTGCTCTCAATAGTGATGCCGGTATTATGATGAGCCACCTCAAGGCTGTTGCTAATCCCAAGCGGCCGGCCAAACCGGAATCACTGAAAAACTACATCAAGTCTCACCTGCAACTTAAGAACGACCAGGTTCGACAAGAGCGCGTCTACCGGCAACTCATCACCGATGGTGTCGTCAAAGAAGACGGAGAAAAACTCAAATACTGCCTCTGATGGTCACCGGTTCCCCAGCAAGCCTTTGATGATCCGGATTTCATGCTGGATCATCTTCATGGCCTGTTCGTAGTCAGGCTCTGACTGTTTTTCCAGCTTGAGCAGATAACGATCAATGTTCAGCACAATCATCTCGACGGCGTTGATGCAATCGTCCTGCTGCTGGAGTTTCTGTCGCAAAATGGGATCCATGATGTCTCCGGTACTTTCATTGGGTGTTAATGTCGTCGTTTATTCAAAACATCCTGTCTGACCTGTTGTTCTACAAAGTCCCAGAATGACTCACACTCCTTCTCCAGAAAAACTGCAAGTAGTGGATGCGCCTCCCGGGCCAGCCTTTCCAGCTCTCCGGTGAACCTGTCCGTTTCGCGTATTATCCGCTCGTATGTGTCATCATCCGGGTACTGCATGGTGAGCCCTCCGTGGCAACTTTGATACACCCAGTTTCTGCACCTGACACTTGGTTGTTGATACGAATTTTTGCCGCATCTTATAAGTGACGAGGGATCTCTTTTTTCATGGTGTAAAACGCGATCAGGTAGTGCTGTTCTTTTTTATCCTTGTCTTTTTCGCTGAGCAGGAAATCGCCTTTTTCAAAAGTCATCCGGCCTAAAGCCTTATCGTCAATGGTCAGCGTGTTGCCGTTGTCCAGCGTGAGTGTCAGTTTCCAACCGCCAATACACTCGACACTGCCGTTAACGACACGATGATTGTTCACCCGCATTTCTGCGGTTTTGGATACCAGGTTCTTGAAAGCATCCGCCAATTTAGCCTGTGTTGTTTTTGCCATAGGGAACTCCTCCGTGTGTGGCCAGAATGCCGGGAATACGTGGGCTGCAAGGCAGTTGGTACGTTGTTCCCGCCGGTTATCACACACATTAGACGGTGTGGGGCGACAAGCAAGGGGCATTAAGGCTTCTGATAGCGGCTCTATCGGGATGGATAGTCACATCCATGGACAGGGGAGGAAGTCAACGAAAGGAAGGGCAAAGAACAGGCTGGCGGGCGTTACCCGCCGTTTCAGGAAGTATCGCACTGTCGTTCAGGCTCAGGCCGTAATACCCGGCGCGACGGTAACAGAAAACAGGAGGAATTGGCTTGAGCCCTTGCCGGGCGAGGGATCACCAATCTTGGCACAAAGCCTGATATAAAAAGGGCAAGGACGTGGGAAAGCGGACGGCTTCTGGAAAAGCCTGGTCAGGGATGACAGCCGAGGGGCGAATAACAATACTGCCCTCGCAACCGGTGGCTGAGGTCATGGAGTGGAAAAGGTTTCAGGGAGGAATCCCCGGGGCAAGGATGCCCCATCCGTTACCGGGGTAACCAGACACGAACTTCCTCATGCTGATAGTTCATTGCAGGCATCTTCAAAGCACACCCTCACGTCTTTCAGCCAGAAGGTAACATCCTCATGAACATCTGTTTGATGGGCGATGTTCTCAACCAGCAACAGCGCCTGCTTCATTTTGTCAAAATCACGAACGGACTCCCAGCTCATCCCTTCGTCAATATGAAAAAGAAGCCGTCCCAGATCGGGCGGGCTGCAATGCTGTACAACGGCATCGCGAAGATTAATCCATGCCCCCTGTAGATCGGAGAGTATTGTCTTTTCGTACCCTGTTGGTTCCTGTTGAAAACTCATGAGTTCAATCCCCGCCATCTGCACGGTTGCCAGTCGGAAACATTACAGCATTTTCTGTAGTCCCAGGCATATTTTGAATGCCTGAATGAGCGACTCCGATGTTTCAAAGATCATCGACATTCCCTTGTTGTAGACCTCAAATTCAGTGTTTCCGGTGTCTGACTCGATAACCACATGGTCATATTCTGTTGGGATTGCTCCTTCCCGCATGCCGTAGGTGCCTTTAAGAGCCAGTGTGGATGGCTGGGATAGTAAGTCCACCAGGTCGTCGGGCAGGGAATCGGGACAAATATGATGAGTGACCAGACGATCCAGTTCATGGGTACTATGGATTATACCGACCTTGTATTTGATGGTTATCAGGGTCAAGTTTCAAGCTCCTCCATGACCGTGGTTAATGCGGCTATTTTTGTTTTGATGCGCGTTAGTTGGAATAGGTACTGTCGCCAACTTTTGTGCAAACAGAACCATCCGGACCATATGAGGTATTACCAATTTTAGTGATCACGGTACCATCTGATTTATAAAAAGAATTCCCGATTTGTTGTGTTGTTGATCCATCTGAATGGTAAATTGTATTTCCGATTCTCGTTGCATAGCTACCATTAGAGCCATAAGTAGTATTACCTATCTGTTGATGAAAAACGCCTGGTTCACTGTGTACTGCCAAGCCAATATCCTGCTTATTCTCATTAATACCATAATTTGGTTCATAATGTCGGCGTTTCCTTTTTTCAGGCAAATAATCCTTCTTTTCAGGCTTGCAAGGGGATATGAAAATAGAAATAAGATTATCAATTAGTTTCAAAAATTCATTCATTGTTTTATGGCCTCAAGTTGGTTAAATTTATCAGTGTCAATCTCTGAGGGATCAACGAATTGTTGCAGGATTATTTGATTTCTAATCGTCAGAAATAAAGCTTGAGAGATGGTTTAGTTTGATACACCGGAGCCTGCTCTGTGTTAGTTCATTTTCCAGTTTGTTCAGGAGCAGGTTGCATATAGGGAGCTACTCCTGCATAGATTGCTAAGCCGCAACAACACCAACCACATCCATCAACTTACCGTAGTCAGTAACCACATCGAAAATCGTGGGCATGCCTTCGTTCTTTAATCAGGGAAAACGCATGAAACCCCGCGCTATCACTAGCTTCAGGCTCCATCAACCTCTGCGGCGGACAATGGCGATCCGGCCAGA